>QIJG01000178.1 GCA_003232715.1 Nitrospirota bacterium | reverse complement strand
GTAACCCTTGGTATCTTTGCCCTCAACTCCCAGGGTATGGAGGGAGGGATACTCTATATGATAAACCACGGGATCGTGACCGGGGCGCTCTTCCTCTGTGTGGGGATAGTCTATAACAGGACCCATTCAAGAGAGATCAGTGACTACGGAGGGCTTGCCGGTGTTATGCCTGTGTATGCCGGATTTTTTATGCTCTTTACCCTCGCATCAATAGGGCTTCCGGGCCTTAATGGTTTTGTGAGCGAGTTTCTGGTAATCCTCGGAGGACTTAAGGCGAAAAAGCTTGTTGGTCTGCTACGGGCATTATAATCAGTGCCGGATACATGCTCTGGTTATATCAGAGGGTCTTTTTCAATGAATTAAATGAAAACATAGCCCGGATTGAGCCGATGGGACTGAGAGAGGCCTTGCCACTTCTGACTCTATCGGTTTTTGTATTCTGGATCGGCATTTATCCCGATACATTCCTGAGCTTTATGCATGTGAGCGTAAACCATCTGCTTGAGAGAGTCAATTATGGTGTATCAGATACCATGATGGCAATCAAGGGCATGACAGGAGGTTATTGATATGAACATATCTACTGTCGGGCCGCTTCTGCCCGAGATTATCATGGCAGCTTCCGCCCTCCTGGTTCTCCTGTTTGAACTTGTTATCAGGAAAAAGGAGACAGTCGGGCTCCTGAGCATTATATCTGTTGCCATTGTGGCCTACTATATCCCGCAGTCTTTTGGTAAGGCTTTCGGGGGGATGTTTATATCAGACAGCTACAGCGTTTTTTTTAAATTTATATTCTTCATAAATCTGATCCTTACCGTCCTGCTTTCAATGAGATATCTTGTGATTGAGAAGGCAAACCACGGCGAGTATTATGCCCTTATCATGTTTTCAACCCTTGGGATGATGATAATGGCCTCGGCAGGAGACCTGATAGTCCTGTATCTGGGCCTTGAATTAATGGCCCTCAGCACCTATGTCCTTGCCGGTTTTATCCGTCATGATATAAGGAGTAATGAGGCAGCCCTCAAGTATTTCCTTCTTGGTGCGTTTTCATCTGCCTTGTTCCTTTATGGAATAACGATGATTTACGGGCTGACGGGTACAACGGATATCTCTCTCATAGGGGCAGCGGTGGCGGAGAAGGGGCTTAGTACCCCCATGTTCCTGGCGATCATATTCCTTATGGTTGCCTTTGGGTTTAAGATAGCCCTTGCCCCCTTTCATATGTGGGCCCCGGATGTTTACGAGGGAGCACCGACACCTATTACTGCCTTTATGTCTGTGGGGCCAAAGGCTGCCGGGTTTGCAGCGTTTGGAAGGGTCTTCCTGACAGGCTTTGGCCCGCTTAGTGCAGACTGGACCGGCATATTGATTGTTTTGAGCATACTGACAATGGCGGTTGGTAATATAATAGCCATACAGCAGAGCAATATAAAGAGAATGCTTGCCTACTCCTCAGTGGCACATGCAGGGTATGCTGTTCTTGGGATTATTGTAGGCGGTACAGAGGGGATCGCTGCCATGATGAATTATCTCTTTATTTATGCTTTTATGAATATAGGTGCCTTTGCGGTTGTTATAATGCTCAGGAGTAAGGGGTTTCAGGGAGAGGAGCTTGAGGATTATAAGGGGCTTGCCAGGACCCATCCCCTTGCAGCCGCCATGATGCTTATATTCATGTTCTCTCTTGCAGGGATTCCGCCGACAGCCGGGTTTATCGGCAAGTTTTATCTCTTTAAGGCCGTTATTGGTGCGGGATATATATGGCTTGCAGTAGTTGCCGTCATATTCAGTGCGATTTCCGCTTACTTCTATCTCAGGGTAGTAATGTATATGTACATGCTCGAGCCTGAAGGGGAGGCAGTTACCCTCTCCCTCTCTCCTTCCCTTGGTCTTGCACTCTTTATAACCACACTTGCGGTTATCTTTATAGGTATCTATCCATCTCCTCTACTCTCGTTTGCCCGTCTGGCAGCAGGTTGACCAGGTTGACAAATAATAATTTCAGGTGATCCTGGTTGATTTTATAAGAAAGCGGTAGTTTTTTATATAAAACTTGACTTTTCTGATCAAATGTGTTAAATTAAATTCTTGACTTATTTAGCTCAAGCGTGTAAGCTATAATTAGCAAGAGGCGGAAGTAAAGTTCTTTGAAGGGCATTTTTTGACGAAGCTGCTCGCTCTCTCCGCGATACCTTAATCAGGGTTTTTTAGGGGATCGAGAGAACATTCTAAGTATGGGAGTCAGCGGTAAATGTGATGAGCAAGGCCCGAAAGCTCTAAAAGGCTGGAGGGAAAGCCTGAAATATTTATTCAAGACACCCACTTAGGGAAGAGCCTCAGAGTCTCAGGATTCCCGGAGGTGTCGCGGGGATCAAAAAATAAATCAAATTGTCTGCAAGAAGGATTTCTGTGTCCTGTTGACCTTTTTTATCCATAATGTAGAAAATTATAAAGTTTCATTATTGTTCTTTGAGAACTAAAAAGCAGGTCCCGTTGATTTAAAGAGAAGCGAGAAAAAGAGCAAAGGGAAAAAGATGAGAGTTTGATCCTGGCTCAGAGCGAACGCTGGCGGCGTGCTTAACACATGCAAG
>QIJG01000262.1 GCA_003232715.1 Nitrospirota bacterium | reverse complement strand
ACAGGGAGAAGTTTCTCAAGAGCGCTATTTCCATTGCAAATGGACGGCAATTGATCTTTAAACTCCATCCAAATGAAAAAGTTGAAAGGTCGACAAGAGAGATAAAGAGGCATGCACCTGATGCCGTTATTTTTTCGGATGGCGATATCAACCCCATGATAGCAAATTGTGATGTCCTGATAACGCAGTATTCGTCTGTCTCATTTATAGGTCTGGCCCTCGGTAAAAAGGTATATTCCTACTTTGATTTAGAGATGCTCAAGAGACTGCTTCCCATCCAGAACGGCGGTATATCGGCAGAGAGAATTGCTGAGGTATGCAGGGGGTATCTGTCATGAGTCAAAACATTTTGATTGTGATACAGGCAAGGTCGGGCTCTACACGCCTTCCCTTCAAGGTCTTAAAACCCCTTGCAGGCAAAATCTTAAAACCCCTTGCAGGCAAAACCGTGCTGTATCACATGGTGAAGAGGGTGGAGAGGTCAGCATTGGCAGGCCGGGTGGTTGTTGCAACTACAACAGACCCGGGGGATGATATTATTGAATCCCTCTGCAGGGAGGATGGTTTTGAATGCTTTAGGGGGCATCCCGCAGACCTTCTGGACAGACACTACAGCGCGGGTATCAAGTACAATGCAGACGCAGTTGTCAAGATACCCTCGGACTGTCCCCTGATCGACCCGCAGATTATAGACAGGGTATTGAGATATCATCTGGACAATTGCGGAAGGTTCGATTATGTAAGCAACCTCCATCCGCCAACCTATCCTGATGGTAATGACGTGGAGATTATGCCGATGCAGGTTCTTGAGACCGTCTGGAGGGAGGCAGAAAAAGAGTTTGAGAGGGAACATACCACCCCGTTCATCTGGAACAATCCCGAGAGATTTCGTATAGGAAATGTGACGTGGGAGACCGGTCTGGATTTCTCGAATATCCTCAGGTGGGTACTGGATTATGAAGAGGACTATCAGTTTATAGCGGCTGTTTATGAAGAACTGTACCACGCTAACCCGTTCTTTGGTTTTGATGATGTCTTACAGCTTCTGAGCATTCGTCCTGAGATCAGGGACATTAATAATATGTATCGTGGAGTGAACTGGTACGGGCAATACCTTCATGAATTGAAACCTTTGCCCTGTCATGAAGAGTTTGAATTGAGATTGACGGAGAATGGATAATCATATGGAAAAACATGCCCTGATAATGCTGAAAAAACGTGCCCTGAAGGTGAGGGGACATATACTCGGGATGGCGGCGAGGGGCGGCTGTTTTGTGGGCTCAGCCCTGTCGTGTACTGACCTGGTGGTATTCCTTTACTCCCGGTTTCTTAATATAACAAGGGACAATCTCGATGACCCCGGCCGCGATTACCTCTTCCTGTCAAAGGGGCATGCCGTCCCGGTGCTTTACGGCACCTTTGCCGAGCTCGGCTTCATTCATCCGGGCAGGCTGAAAAAGCACCTCTGTGCGGATGACTCTGTCTACTGGCATCCAAACAGGGATATCCCGGGCATAGAATTCCATTCCGGCTCACTGGGGCATATGCCTGCCGTGGCCTCGGGTGTAGCGCTGGAGTGCAGGATGAAAAAACAGGACAACAGGATAGTGGTGATTGTCGGTGACGGGGAATTAAACGAGGGCTCGGTCTGGGAGGCCCTTCTCATAGCCTCTGCTTACAGGTTGGATAACCTCGTTGTTGTAGTGGACAGGAACCGTCTTCAGGCAAACGCAGGGACTGAAGACCTCATACCGCTGGAACCGTTAATCCCGAAGTTCCAGGCATTTGGCATGTCTGTAAAAAGCATTGACGGGCATGACTTTCAGGAGATGGAGGATGTATTTTCCAATATCCCTTTTGAGGCCGGCAGGCCCAGTGTTGTAATAGCTCATACAATTCGGGGAAAGGGGTTGTCGGAGATTGAAAACCGCGTGGATAGATGGTTTTGCAAGTATTCTGATGAGGAGGCAGGCCGTTTGATAAGGGCGCTGATTCTTTAAGGTATCGAAAATGAAATTTCACCTTAATCCGGGAATAAACGGTTGTTGGAAACGATATGACAGACTCTTCACTCATTCTCGTCCCGGCGTCCAGCCGGGACTCCGAGGTATTTTCGCAATTAACCATCCAGGTGAATTTACTGCGAAATTAAAACCGTTCAGAGCCTGTCATATCGCTTCCTTTCCATCATTGAGGCTTTTTTGATGCCGGATGCCGGATTTAAATATACCCTGCAAACTCTTTTGTCTTTTCTTTGGAGAAGTGGTTACACCACATTACGGCAGGAAGGAGCAAGAGATGAACTATGAAGATATATTAAAAGAGATTGTCCTGGGTGACGAGAGGTTTGTTGTGATGACTGCTGAAAACCGTTCTGCTATAAGGAATATTCCTGAGTGTCTTGGAGAGAGGTTCATTGATGTTGGGATCGCCGAGCAGTCAATGGTGGGCATTGCAGCCGGACTGGCCCTGAGGGGCAGGATTCCCGTGGTCCATGCACTTTCAGCCTTTCTCACAATGAGGGCCTTTGAGTTCATCAGGACGGATGCAGGCATTGCAGGTCTTCCAATAAAGCTGGTCGGTGCGTTTCCCGGCTTCCTGTCAGAGGCGAACGGACCAACCCATCAGGCCATTGAGGATATTGCACTTATGCGGGGCATCCCGGCCATGGAAGTATTCTGTCCGTCCGATGAGGAGGATATGATTATAGGGCTGGAGGCGATACTGAAGAGTCCC
>QIJG01000130.1 GCA_003232715.1 Nitrospirota bacterium | reverse complement strand
ATAACCAAATATCAGCGCAGGGAAAAATGTTCCCAAAGCCCAGAGAGGCGCATGGCTGAAGAAGTGAAATCCTGAAAAGATTACTGCGGCCAAAACATTGGCCGCACTTATTCCGAAACAATGCGAGGGAAAATGTGCTCTTAAAATTCCAAGAAGAGCTCCCCTAAAAAGGAGCTCTTCGCTCATTGCAATATAAAATTGAATTGCAAAAAAATGAGGAATACTGCCGATATGTATCTCAGGTTTTACGAATATGGCAAGGATGATATAAAAACATTGGGCAGCAACAATGGCAAGATAAAATTTAAGGTCAGATAGAAATCCATATCTGCCTGTTAATCCTAAAAATTTTAAATATTCCACAAAGTTCACAATCAGATATAGAGAACGTATAGAGAACAGGGTCAGACTTTATTGACATTCATCTTTTTTC
Source organism: Nitrospirota bacterium (assembly GCA_003232715.1). GTDB lineage: Bacteria > Nitrospirota > Thermodesulfovibrionia > Thermodesulfovibrionales > JdFR-85 > BMS3Bbin07. Next base: position 2,406 of record QIJG01000130.1, on the reverse strand, counting down.
CCTTAAAGTTTCAATCACCTTTTTTATTTCCCCTTCCAAATTCTTCTTTTCTTTTAAGTGCCTTGTATTGCCTGTTAAATTACAAGGTATGCATCTGGTTGATTCCCTGAAGTATTTTTGAGAGAGGTGTTTCCCGGGTCTCAATCAGCAGATGTATATGATTGTTCAGCATTTTTCATTATTTATTCTTTCCTTTAGTAAAGCCGGATTCCTTTTGCCATGAGTTATTGCCAATATTATTATCTTATCTTTTTCAATTATATAGATTATTTTGTATGGAAACCTTTTAATAAGATGTTTTCTTGTTCCTTTATATTTTGTTGAATAAATTTTTGGATTTCTTTCAATAAATCTCATCCCTGCATCTACCTGCAACAAAAAATCGTATCCTAAGCCTTTTCTTTTATCTTCATACCATGAAAATGCTTTCTCTAAATCATCTTCTGTTTCAGGTCTGACTATAACTCTGTATTTCATTTTGTATTCATTATTCTTTTAAGAACATCCTCCCATGGAGAGCCTATGTCGGGATTCCGATGGTAAGCATCCAATCGTTCATCAATTATTCTTTTATCGTCTTTGGTTAATTCAATTGAGTCCGCTTCTAATGTTATCGTATCCCAGATATCTTCTACCAATTGAATTCTCTCAGGAATTGATAAATCAAGAGTATCAGTTGCCATTATTTTCTTCATGATTCACAACCTCCTATCATTTTTTATTTATGCCTCTTTTCTATTTTAGCATACCGGGTAGGTTAGGGAGAACGTGAGAACGGGGTCAGACTTTATTGACATTCATCTTTTTTCCCTTAAAGTTTCAATGACCTTTTTTATTTCCCCTTCCAAATTCTTCTTTTCTTTTAAGTGCCTTGTAACTATTGCGGGATCCTTTCTTGTAAATTCTGCAATCTCTTTACCTTTATACCCATATTCCTTTGCTACAAGAGTCAAGACCTTTCTCCCTAATGATACATCTCTGTCTTTGCCTTTTTGTTGAATCTGTTTTAATGTAACTCCAAACAGTTTTTCTATACCCCTGGCTATTGCACGTAATGCATACTCTTTTTCCCTCCTTGTCTGCCTCAAATCCCCATCACATTTCTGCATTACTTTTTCCACAAACAGCTCACCTCCCAGAACCCTCTGGTCTATAGTGCTGTATATATCATCTTTTTTTACTGCTATAGCATCGCCCATAAAGGCTCTATAGAGTTTTCTTGCCTCTGTCTTGTCTTCTGAAAATATCCTTAAAACCTGATCTGTATCTATAATATCTTCTTTGGATGTTTTTTTAGCATAACCGTGATGACTGCTCCATTTGTACTCAGCCGGTGTTTTGGCTATCCTGGCCCTCACAGGATTATGATGAATATATTTGATGAGAGACAGCAAATATGAATCCTTCTCACATAGTATTGCTTTATATCTGCCCTGGAAAAGATGGCCTGCGGTCTTGTATTTCCTGTTAAAATACATGGTATACCTCTGGTTGATTCCCTGAAGTATTTTTGAGAGAGGTGTTTCCCTGGTCTCAATCAGCAGATGTATATGATTGTTCAGCAATATATAAGCATAGAGGTAATAATTGTAACGCTTCTTATAGTCGGCAAGTATTTCAAGGTATTTTAAAAGGTCGTATTTGTCTTTGAATATCTTTTGCCGTTGATTGCCACGCGTTATGACATGATAAAGTGCTCCTTCAAATTCTATCCTCGCTTTCCGTGCCATGTGGTTAGAATATCAGTATGATATCCCGATGTACCTCCAACTAATAATCAGGCTGAACAATCTCTCAGAAACATTGTTATTTTTAGAAAGATTACCTTCGGTACACGCTCGGCCTCCGGCCTGATAACTCACAGTATCCTGCCCAGTCTTGTTCTCACTGCTCGTCGTCAGGACATTCATCCCAGAGATTTCCTTCAGATTCTCCTCACTTCTGATTCCCCTACCGCTCAGGCGGCTCTCTTTGATAATTCTTCCTGATTGTTCAAATCCCTCCGTTAAAAAAGGAACTAAACTATTACACCTGACTGACCCCGGCAGACCTGACAAGCCCCCTCTTAAACCAACTCAATGCTTCAGGGCAGTCTAAACACTATATATGGGGGCTACCCATTTAAAACCCGGATGCGCCCATTTATAAATGCTAAATCTTTATAAGAAAAATTATAATCAAATACATTTAGGCTTCGGACAAATGCTTTCCCTGAGTCTTGATATCCAGCCTTCCCACCTTTCGGGGTTGAACCGCTTCCAATTTTGGAGCAAATACTCCCCAAGGGAACTACTCTCCACCCCTCCGGAATCTCCTTCCCCAACTCCTCATTCCAAACCATCTTCCCACCACTGGACTTATAGCCAATTCCCCTCCTTTGGAGGGGTGCCCAACGGGCGGGGTGGT
>QIJG01000216.1 GCA_003232715.1 Nitrospirota bacterium | reverse complement strand
TCTCTCCCCATCGTTTGTTCTGTGCACTGAGCATCTTCTCTGTTCGATCCTTGAACTCACCCATTTCGTCCTTGAATTCACGCATTTCGTCTTTGAACTCACGCATTTCGTCCTTAAATTCACGCATTTCTCTTTCAAGCCTTCTGAGGGCAGTATCGGTATGAACAATGAACTGCCCTAAAAGACTCTCAAGTGTGTCAACTCTCTCTTCTACTGTCGGCATTTATCTCTCCCTCAATATTAACTCTATAAATCCAGTTTAACACCTAAAGCATAACTGAGTCAAACAACATCTATACTGCATTCAGGAATATAGATTCACAGAGACAGTGTAAACAACAAGGCTTTTATTAATCACTGAGGCACTGAGAAAGACAATACTTGTTTAGCCGCTAAGAACGCTAAGTTTCTCTAAGTCTTTAAGTACAAAAGATAGAAACTGCAGTTTCTATTCCTTAATCTGTGTCTCTGTGGTTAAATCAAGCTCTTTCCTTCGCGTTCCTTCGCACACTTTACGGCTAAATGTTCTTTTTCTGTGAACTCCATTCTCTCTGAAAACTTCCTCATAAAATCTCTCATGTTCTTTTATCATTTTTCCAAGAGAAAAGCTATTGGCGGCACGTTCTCGTGCCCTCTGCCCCATCTCTAATCTCCTCTCCGGATTGTTATAGAGCTCCAGTATAGCTCGTGAAAGACTGGCAGGGTCATCCGGAGGTATGATAATTCCGATTTCATTATGCACAACAGCCTCAGCATTTCCCCCCACATCAGATGCAATAACAGGTCTTCCCGCAGCCATAGCCTCCAGAATTGCGTTTGAAAAACCCTCATTTTTGTTAGGCACAAGACAAAAGACATCCATAAGCGGCAGGAACCTTTCCACTTCTTCCACAAACCCCAGAAACCTCACAACGTTCTTGAGAGGGCCTTTATTGCAATAAGACTCAAAATACTCTTTCGTCGGCCCAAAACCCAACACTAATACCTTCAGGTTTTTAATTGTAGGCAGAACCTTCTCTATTCCTTCAAAAAAGACGTGATACGCTTTTTCCGGCCTGAAAATTGCCGCGATTCCGACAACAAAATCATTCTCAGCGACTCCAAGCTTTGTTCTCAAACTTTCAATCTCGCCAGGGCTGATATTCGAAAACCTTTCGACATCAACCCCGTTGTAAATCGTCACCGCTTTATGCTCAGGAACTCCCTCACTTTCATGAACTCTTCTGCCTACTGTATTACATACCATAATAAAACGGTCAATAAAACGGTCCATAAGCTTGTTCAGGAATATTTGCCTTGGTTTCTTCAGGTCTCCGGTATCTCTCCTGCTGGATACGATCTTAGGCACTCCGGCAAGCCTTGAAACAAATACACCCAACGTGTCTGAGTTGAAATGAAATGTCTGGACTATATCTATATTGTTTCCTCTCATAAACCTCGCCAACCTGATACCTTGCACAAGTGCCTTGGGCGAATAAATCCTTCTCAGATTAAGGTCCTTGACCGGAATCCCGTGTTTTCGAATCTCTTCATGGAGAGCTCCTGAGGCCCCATCAAAAAAAGATATCGCCGTTTTGAACCTCTTCCTGTCGAGCAGTGTTGCAAGCCTGACAAGATGCCGTTCAGTACCTCCTCCCCCCTTAAGCTGGTCTATTATGTACAGTATGTTTATCTTCTGTTTTTCTTTCTGACAGCGACTCATTTTCTTGATCCTGCTATTGTATATAAAGTTCAGAGCTCCTGTCATCTGGACGGAAAAAACGGCCTCAGAGAAGAAACTCAAAAGGGTTGTCTTAATCTGATTGGTCACACAAGCCCTTTTAAGCAGGAATACGTCATTCCCGGCCCAGTTTATTCCGTCTTTTAGTACACATGCACACTTAAACCCGATATCTTCAACAATGTCTCTGACTTCCCTGTTGATATCCTTATTCGAGCCATATGGATAGGCAAACGTAGTTATCTCCTTACCAATTTGTCTCTCGATCAGCTTTTTCGAAAGCATGATCTCTTCCTTTGCTTCCTCTATGGGTATTCGGGACAAAGATGGATGGGTGTGAGTGTGCGCACCAAAGGATATACCCTCATTGCTCATCTCGATGATCTCCTCCCACGACAACATTTTATTTTTCAAGTCATAATCGACAATATCCACACCTAACTGTCCGAAGATGAACTCCAGGAATTTTGTCCTGTTTTTAGTGGTGAGATTCTTGCTGTATTGCTCCTTCAGAATAGCCGAGTTCAACGGATAGCTCATGAAATTCCAGGCTGTGAGGTCAAGTTCTCTTTTCGAGGTGTTTCTAATGGCATGAGCGATGGCATCTACAAAAGGCGGAAGGCTGCCATTTGAAGAACCGATAGATCCAGTGGCAAGAAACACAGTAATCGGAATGTCGAACTCTTTGACAATCGGGAAAACTGCAGGATAAAGACTCTTATAACCGTCATCAAAGGTAATCACGATCGTTTTTCTCGGTACTTTCCTGCAGGATTCCAGCAAGTCAGCAGCCTCTTCAAGTGAGATCAGGTTGTAATTATTTTCAACAAGGTACCTCATGTGGTTACGGAACATTTTCTCCGGAACCTCTAAGTTCAGATATCCCTTGTCGGCTATATCGTGATAGGCGAGAATTTTGATTCCGGCAGGTCCTTTATCTAAAGTTTCACAAAGTTTTGTTATCCCGGAATAATGTAATAGTATGCATACAATCAGGCGAACGAAGGATTTGATATCCAATGCAAGTTTTTCTAAATAAACAATAAGCATCATCATCCTGGCGGTCTGAATAAAACTCTGACCTTATATTAGGTTCAACACTTTTTCTCCTGCCCTATTAAAATAGTAACGCAGATTAGCCGGGAAGGCAGGATAGAATGTCGGCATTACACAGTTGCTGCAAATCATTATTTGGGCTCTGCGTTGCAGTCTAACAAATTCCCTGTGTTTCCGGTTGCCCCAGACCTCATCAAGCCTCTCGTCACGGAAGAGGTTGCCGATAACATACTTTGGATAAAAGGGACAAGGAGTGACGTCACCATTTGGATTTATTGTAACAAGGGTACTACAGGCCAGGCAACGCCTAATACCATATTCAGCGCATATAAATGCCTCATCCGGAGCAATGTCAATACCCTGAAAGTTAATATACGGCTCCTCAGCCTTACATGATTTCAGCTTATTAACAATTCCCTGGAAATGCTTGGTCTGTTCCTGGTTGAACAGGTGGGACTTATCTTCACTCGTGACAAAGTAAGGCTCGGGGGCTATCCCACTAATCACCGAGGAGTAGATATTATGCTGAGAAAACTCTGCTACGAGTCTGGGATACACGGCATTCACTGGATAGTCTTTTAGAAAATCAATTATCTGTTCAAAAAATTCGTAATTCATGTTGGAAAGGGTAGAACAGATGTTTATCTTTGGGTGTTGCGCACCTTTTCTTGCGTCTACTAAATATTCAATAGCTTTTTTTGTCTTCTCAAAAGTCCCGC
>QIJG01000009.1 GCA_003232715.1 Nitrospirota bacterium | reverse complement strand
GAGCTCGGATGGGTGACACTTATGACCGAACATGTGGCTAATATCAGAGAGGCGGGGGAGGAGAAAGAACTGGAGAACTGGAGTGATGGAGAACTGGAGTGATGGAGGGGAGACCACTATCCCATGTTTTTCTCAATCGTCAATAGTCAATAGTTCAATAGTCAATCTAAAGGTCCCCAAAAAGAAACTGCAAAAGTACCGCTCCCGCTATTGAGGCCGTCTCAGCCCTCAATATCCGAAATCCGGATTCTTTTGCTCCCTGAATCTCCTTACCAGTAAAACCACCCTCAGGCCCTACCATGTAATATACAAAGGACCCGGAAATCGAAGATGGAAGTTTGAAGCCTTTATTCTCACTTTCAAAAAAGATAATCCTGAGAGATCCATCCTTCAGACAGTCAAATATATCTCTCATCTTACAGACATCATGTATCACCGGAACCAGAAGCCTTCCTGACTGTCTGGTCGCCTCTTCTGCCACCCTCTTCCAGTGTTCAAGCTTTCTGCTGAATCTGACCTGTGACCTCTCGGTCACCACAGGGAATATCTCCCGCACACCCAGTTCAGTCGCCTTCTGTATCACAAGGTCCATTCTATCCCCTTTCAAAAGGCCCTGAATCAGCACGAGGGGCAACGGAGACTCTGTAGAAATGGAGCAGCTACCACGGACCTCAAGCAGGATATGTTTTTCCCCTACCTCCCGTACGCCGGTCTTGAAAGCAAGCCCATGACCGTCCAGGACTATAACCTCATGACCCCTTGAGACCCTGAGTACATCCCTGAGGTATTTCAGGTTCTGATCCGTAACAGCCAATTCCCTGTCATCGGGACTTATTGAAGGAAGGATTATACGAGGCATGACAAATTATTTGATTCGCGGCTAATAGAAAAACTCCTTTAACTTCTCCATTAAACCCCTCTGAACCTCATCACCGCTTAAACTTGCAAACTCTTCAAGGAGTTCCTTTTGTCTACGGGTGAGTTTTTTAGGTACATCAATATATACTCTGACTATCTGATTACCCTTTGAGTAACCTCCGAGCTTTGGCACCCCACATCCCTTAAGGACAAACTCCTTTCCCGAAGGCGTATGCGAAGGTATTTTAATTTTCTCGTTACCATAAAGCGTCGGCACCTCAATCTCTGCCCCAAGGACTGCCTGTGTGAAACTAACGGGAACATCGCAATAAAGATTCAGCCCCTCCCGTTTGAAGAATTTATGTGGTTTAACGGTAATAACTATATAAAGATCACCTGACGGACCACCATTGGTGCCGGGTTCACCTTCTCCCGACATCCTGAGTCGTGACCCTGTATCAACACCGGAAGGCACCTTGACAGACAAGACCCTGAACTTCCTGACCCGGCCGTCCCCACCACATTCCGCACACGGAGTTGTGATGAACTGTCCTGTCCCCCCACACCTGCTGCACGTCCTTGTTACTGAAAAGAAACCCTGTTGAAACCTTCTCTGACCTGCTCCGTTACAATCAGGACATGTTACAGGACCATGTCCCGGTTTGGCACCTGAACCTCCACATGCCCCACAGTTTTCCCAGCTCGGCAGCTTGAGCTCTTTTTCAACGCCCTTGACAGCCTCCTCAAGGGAAATAGTGAGGTCATATCTGAGGTCCGCGCCCCTGGTCGCCCTGGACCTTCCCTGCCCGGCAAAAGTCCCGAAAAAATCCCCGAATATATCCTCAAATATATTAGAGAAATTTGAATTAAAAGGACCAAAACCGGCCCCGCCACCGCCTATCCCATCGGCAGATCCAAAACGGTCATAATTAGACCTCTTCTCAGGATCACTCAGACAGGCATAGGCCTCATTGAGCTCCTTGAATTTGTCTTCGGCCTCTTTGTCTTCAGGATTCCTGTCGGGATGGTACTTCATTGCAAGCCTTCTAAAGGCCTTTTTCATCTCGTCATCAGTAGCATCCCGGGTTACGCCCAGTATTGTGTAATAATCTTTCATAGGTATCAATGTCTGTTCAGGTATCGGGTTTTAGGTGACAGGTTTTAAACCCATCACCTTTTATCCATTACCAGGACCTACGATTTGTCCTTATCAACATCTTCAAACTCTGCCTCGACTACATCTTCCTCAGCAGTTTTACTCCCGTCACCCTTTTCCCCGGAAGCACCAGCCTCCTGCTGTGCCTGAGCACCCTTATAGAGGTGTTCTGCGAGTTTATAGGAAGACTGCGTCAGGCGCTCAATAGCTGACTTTATCTCTGATGCATCAGTACTTGTATCTTTGACCTTCCTGCAGTTTTCGAGGGCCTCTTCAATCTCCTTCTTCTCTTCCTCTGTAATCTTGTCCCCGTAATCCTTCAAAGACTTTTCTACACTATAGACAAGATTATCCGCCTCATTTTTTGCCTCTGCAAGTGCTTTCTTCTTCCTGTCCTCTTCTGCATGTTCTTCAGCGTCATGGGCCATCTTCTTTATCTCTTCCTCGGTAAGGCCACTTGATGCAGTAATCCTTATAGACTGCTCCTTGCCTGTACCAAGGTCTTTGGCAGAGACATGGAGTATGCCGTTTGCATCAATATCAAATGTAACCTCGATTTGCG
>QIJG01000251.1 GCA_003232715.1 Nitrospirota bacterium | reverse complement strand
GACCTTTCAACTTTTTCATTTGGATGGAGTTTAAAGATCAATTGCCGTCCATTTGCAATGGAAATAGCGCTCTTGAGAAACTTCTCCCTGTTATCCAGCTTAAAGGTTTCACGCGTATCGGATGTTGCCACAAGCACGTAACCTTTGTGTGGAAACCTGTTGTCCAGATACTGGATAGCGTTATCAAAATTCGGTATACCTGTAACTGCTATCTTTTCAGGCTTCACTCCTTTATTGATAAAGTGTTCCCTGTAGCCTTCAGATGCAACACAGAACTTTTCGTAGGCATCCGACAGCCCTGTAGCCGCAGTGCTTGCCAGGTAGCGGGGGAGCTTAAACCGCCTGACGAGGTGGTAGATAAAGTTTTCAGGATCAGTCATTCCTTCCTGCACAAGTACAACCTTCTTCTTTCTGATATTCTTCTGGATGATCAAGTCCTGGCACGTTACCACAAGGGCATAATCATTGGAAGCACCCCTGTGGTCTATCCTGACCCCCGAACTCTTCAGAAAGCCGTCTGTCTGCTGCCTGAATCTCCCGCCCATAACGGTGAAATCAAGCATCCCGTAATTGTTCAGCACATGTATGAGGCCATCACCGTAATAGGGTGTAAAAAAGCAGTCGAACTCTGAAAGATGCATGGAGATCTCATGCATAATGGTGGTCTGATTGAGGGATAAACAGTACCTTTTCCATACGATATTAATGATACGCCCCTGCTGTTACACGGGCATTAAAGAAATATTAAATCTCTGTTAAGAATATGCCTTTCTGCTTTTAATCATCTCTTCATATTAATGTAACAACCCTGTAATCCCCTTCATGTACACTTCAATCTGTTGTACTAATTCAGTTCCGAAGGAAAGAAACACACCCCTTAATCCCCTCTTGATAGAGGGGAAAGTTTGAGTCATTCGTAGTAATACCGGAAGGAGCGACAGAGAGATAAAAAGGGAGTGTATAACTCCCCTCTAAAAAGAGGGGGCAGGGGGTGTGTAAAGAGCAGTTTTTACTGGTCTCTCTGAATAGTTTCGGCTTAATAATAGCGGTGGCAGTCGGATGATTCAGTCATAAAATATGAAAACCTTCAAAAACTCCTTCATTCTGCAGGCAAAAGCCTTAATAATTTTTATCCTTTTTATTCTCATAATACCCGTCACCGCCTCTTCCTACTGTAACACGGCCGACATTCAGACCGTCAGCATCATTGCACCTGAGAAGATACTCGAAAACTCCATTACAAGGACAACCATAGACGATGTCCTTCAGCTACTCGGTAAAGGATTCATAAACCTGGCCATATCACTGAACAACCGTGATGCAGGGATACAGATCATCCTGGGCAACGTCAATCCGGATAATCAGGCCGGGAGTTCACGATTTATCAGGGGAAGGAAGTATGATTATCTCCGTTATCCCGACCATGAGTATCAATGGGATTCCTCCTGCAAGGACGGAACAATCGTATTGAGGCTGAGCTCCCCGTCCTTTGAAGGTATGAGCTTCGGACTTTACGGACTCCTGCAGGAAAAGCTGGGGTTCAGGTTTTATCATCCAAAGAGAACCATAATCCCGCACCATCAAGATTGGCCCCTACCCGTCAGTTTTCAGTGGAAGGCATTCCCCCGTTTTGACAAAAAGGGTTTTCATATCCATTCTCTCCACCCCATTGAGCTCAGCAGACAGCTTAACGACCCTGGGTACCCGAATGCCCTTTCTGATATAAAGCAATACATTGACTGGCTTGCACGGAACCAGCAAAACCTCTTTCAGTTCTTCCTGCTCAGGGACATTGACCGCAAGCTGTGGATAGCACATGCAGCAAAGTTTGTCGCGTATGCCCATAAACGTGGAATACTTACAGGTGTGGAGATATCGCTCTCCATGCTTCAGCAAAAGGCATTCCAGACCATCAAGGTTCTTAAGTTTTTCCCCTCCTACAGAAAACAGATAGATGCTACCCTTGCCTGGCTCTTCAGAGTGCCTTGGGATTTCGTCACTGTTGACTTCACCATGGGAGAATACCTTCCTGACCTGGCCACCCTCATGCCGGAGACGAAAAAATATATGGTGAAACAGGTTACGGAAAAATACGGCACAAAACTCATGTTTACAACACATGTAATACCGAAGAAGGCAAATCCCTTCTCCTCAAAAAAGACACAAAAAGAAAGGGAAACAGAACCGGTCGGGAAGACGGGGATTTTAATTCATACGGTCATGTTCTACTCCATTGATGAGCCCAATGCCCCGGTATATGGCAATAAGAACCAGCGTTTCATGCTCAGGAAGGCAATCGAGGAAAACAAAAGGCAGGAGGTCTGGTACTGGCCTGAGTCAGCATACTGGGTCACCTTTGACAACTCTGTACCCCTGTTTACCCCTGTTTCTGCTCCCCTATCTTGATGCACGGTGGTCTGATATGGCTACAATGAAGCGGATCGGGGTTGATAACCTTCTCACCTTCAGCTCGGGATGGGAATGGGGGTACTGGCTTACGGACTGGAGCATAGCACGCTGGTCCTGGAACTATATGGAAGACGGGACCCTGAAGAAATCTCATCCACTCAGCATACTCCTGGACCTTTTTCCGGACCCTGATCTTCAACAGTCGTGGGAAGAGGCGCTTCAACTGCAAAAGTATTATTTGAAACAGTTGGGTTTAATCTCGTTTCTGTCTGCCCTTGACCCTTCTTCTGAATTTCCCTGGCCCTTTAACAAACCCTTCCAGCCGCGGCCCCCCTTTACATACAAATGGCTTCTCAGCAAGGCCTCTGATGCGGAAACAGCCCGGGTATTGAAAGGACCGGTTAAGTCCCTTAATGAATATGCCCGCAAGATGGACCTGCTCACAGAAAAGATCGGGATTCAAACCTCTTCTTTTATTAAGAGGACCGGGGATGCCTCACCTGAATTGACGGTGATAGCAGGGGAACTGACAAGGGGGCTGAAGGTAACCGCTCTGAGGGCCAGGCACAAAGCCCTGCTCTTAAAGACCCTCATCGCCATGAGGGAAGGGGACAATCCAGGCAAAATCCTTCCATACAAGGCCGGTTATTATTTAAAGAAGGCAGAAGCGGTCCGGCTCACGGCACAGGAACTTGTTTTAAAGCAGGAACAAATCTATCGCTACCCTACAAGTTTAATCGCAAGGAAGAGGAAGAGTTTGACTGCCTACAATTTCGGCTACCTCTACCCTGCCAGCAATCTCTTTTTCTGGAAACGGGAAGAGGAGCAGATTAAGCACAGACGCTTTGATGCCCTTTATATGAGTATATGGGATTATCCGCGAATAATAGGGATCGACAGCCTTTGCAGGTAAGGCGCATATCTTCATCCCCGGGACCGACATACCCCTGATGCCAACTTCGGAACTCCTGATTTTACCCCTTTCTCAGTATCTTTGAGAGGAACATCGGGCAGTTGTCGTACTCTTCCGTCTCACAACAGTCTGTCTTTCTCTGATGCCCGATCAGGAAAGAGGATATAGAGGCATTGCAAACACTTCCATGGTTATAGGGACACATAGATTTATGTTTCCTCACTCCCTCCTGCACAAACCACTCTGATAACATTCCTTTTCACCAAGGGGTCAGGTCTCAACATTTGACATAAGGAGCAGTAAGTGTGGGCTCTTATGTCAAATGTTGAGACCTGACCCCTACCGGAAGCTCTATGCAAATCTTGCCCTTATCACATCTGCAATCCTGTATCGCCATCTGATGGTTTCAGCACATGGCGACAGCCGTGATGCCTTTCCGATAGTGTATCTGTTGCCTCTCCATACAACCGTATTTGAAAGCAGGGGTATGATCCACATGCACCCTATGGCGATATCCTTAACAGGGGACAGCATGTAAAAGGGGAACTTTATGTCCGCCTTCGTAATCCTGCCGAGATAGAGGTCTCCCATGATCTTGAGGAGACTGGTAAAAAGGGCAAATGCTATGGTTATCCCGGAGGGTCCGTAGAGGAATACGGGGATAAAAGACATGAATACGGCATTGGTGATCAGCTCTGCTACATACTGTATCCCCCCTATTTTCCACCTGAGCTTTCCCCACCTTGTATGTCTGTTAAGAAAATTCTTCATGCCCCAATGTTTGTTCACCGTATTTATCATGTAGTTTGACAGCACCACCCTCCTGCCCGCTTCCTTCATCTTTTTCCCGATGATATAATCCTCGGCAAGCACATCCTTTACAGCCTTAAACCCGCCGATGGCCTCAAGGTCGCTCTTGCGCATCAGCATAGACTTTCCGACAACACACGGCATCTTCAGGAACCTGTCAAGAAAACATACACTTCCGAGGACAAAAGAGTTTAGATGAAGATTTTCAAAAATTGAACCGGATGTGCGTCCGCCCACCCCTTTTATCATGTTGCTTACGAGACCAACCCCGGGGTCCTGCATATGTTTGACTATCTCCTTCAGGTAGTCCCCGTCAACCAGCACATTGCTGTCACTCACGAGTATGTACCCGTATTTTGCTGCCTTACAGGCAGGTATGAGGTTATTAACCTTCGGGTTAAGTCCGTCATTACACCTTTCAACTACAATAGAGATGTCCTTGTCAGGATACTTCTCCTTTATCTTGCGGGCTACTTTATATGCCAGGTCGTTGTGGTCCTTCCTGAAGTGAAAATATAATCTCAAACTCCGGATAATCCTGCATGCAGAAGCTTTCGAGGTTATCAAACAGATTGTCGTCTATCCCTTTCAGGGGTTTAAGTACCGAGATGGGCGGAAAATAAGAGGGGGAAAGGGCTTTACCTTTTCCGGCGTTATGGTGTGAAATCTGCGAACGAACCGCTATTATCTGAAACCCGTAACCAATGAGTCCAAGGATCGTAAAGCTTGCAAAAAACCAGAATATCTCCATATCTTTCCTCCTTTAACGTCTAAAAAGCGTTATGGCAACACCTTTGTTATGCCGTATACATTGCTTTACTGCTGCAACCTTTTTTTCACAGTTCAAAAGTGTTTTCCAGGAATATATATGCCGCACCTTATGGAAGTCACTGTTTGCAATATAGGGGTATTTTTTGAGGCTTATTACATTAAAGACATCGTCCCTGTTGGCTATCTCCCAGGCATCTATATATCTGGCGTATCGTTCCCTGTGACATGTGGTGCGGATGACATGCTATGACCAGGGCATTCTGTTCCTTTGCCTCAGTAAAAATTCTTTCATAGTCCCAGCAGGCAGGGATAAACTCTTTTATATCGAGAAGGAGAAAATGTGCGGACTTGTCAGCGGACAGGTGGTTCTTGCTTATCTCGACTCCAGGAATTATGAGCAGTCCGTATTTATCCCAGGCCCGCTCCGCTTCCTGCCGGATATTGTTCATATACTCCTCAAA
>QIJG01000077.1 GCA_003232715.1 Nitrospirota bacterium | reverse complement strand
AGCTCTGTATGAATAAAGTTAAGCTGCCACATCTTTCCACTCAAATCTACGTTTTAGATCATTGCAATGGCTATATGGCAAAAGGCCATCATGCTGTAGTCTGCCGACAACGATACCCGGAGCAATACCGATTTCAGAAGCAAATTTTCTGATTGCTGCCCTATTTAATTGTGATGACTCCAGAAAATGGTGTAGTTTTCTTTTAGGAACCAGGATCTCTGAGGCAAACATATTGGCTTCATCCTCTTTTGTATCATTGCTATCATCTTCAATAAAAACCTCTTTTTTGCCATGCAAAAGAATATGACCTGCTTCGTGGAAGAAGCTAAACCATAATTGATCATCTCTTTTATAACGAAGGCTCAGTTGAATAACGGCTTTTTCCGGATTCATCCACCATGTTGCGCCACTTACACGTATTCTGGGGAGTTCAGGTACAAAAGCAACAGCCACGCCAGCCCTGGAGCAGATGTGAATAAGTGCAGGTTGGAAGAGTTCGGGTGGTTGAATTGAGAGGTCCCGAATTTCAGAAAGGGCATTTTTAAATTTACGTGCATCATAAGGCTTGCATTCAATCTTTTGTGCAGCCAACTCTCCCATTCTCAGCCATGAGGCTACTGCACCAGGGTCGCTTTGAAATGCAGGTGACTTGCGATATGATACTTCAGCACTCAACCATTTTTCTTTCCACAGTTCAGGAGAAACCACACCAAAAAAATTCAAGACCTCCTGAAGCTGCTTGATTTTATCTTTAAAACGTTTTATGTAACCCTTCTTTATCAGAACATTAACCGGGATTTTTCTGAGCCAATCGACCTGTTTATTCAGTCTTTTCTGCTCGTTGATACGGGCAAGAGTTTCCTGATAATTCCTCTCAAGTTTGTTCCAGAACCCAGCAGGGACACCAAGAACCCTTTCTAACTGCAATGCTGTTTCAGGAGTAATCTCCGCCTTGCCTTTAATAATCTCGTTGATTGTCTTTTTGGGTCTCCCCATCCTGACAGCAAGTTCTGCCTGAGACATACCTATTGCAGATATGGTCTCAAGAAGTGTCTCACCTGGAGGAACGGTATAGTCTGGTATAAACTCATTATCTACTGTTTTACTCATGGGTATCCTCCACCCCGATAATTTTTATGGCTGTAATTTTAGTCCAATCGAGACCAGCATCATCTTTTCTGGGGGCTGGATTGTCTGCCGGTTCAAAAATTAGCCGATATGGATGGTCAAGATCAACAGATAACTGTTCTTTCCTGTTCCCTTTTAACTCATGACATCTTAACTGAGGTATATTGCGTAAATCTTCAAGCACAGTGGCTGCCTTCAACTCATAAAGCCGTCGTTTTATAAGTTCAGATCTGCGGGGTCCGTATCTTTTTATAATAAGCCTCTCGCTATTTAATACCCTCTCAAGTTTTGATGTCTTAAATATTATAACCATACCTCGATTGAATGTCAAGTTTATTAACCTTATGGGTTAATAGCTTTATCTATCCCCTCCACAATCTCGATCTCCTCTGGCGTAAGTCCATAAAGTTCATAGACCATCCTGTTAATTTCTTCTTCAATAAAAGGAACATTAGGATTGTCAGGGTTGGCAAGGATTGTATTTACACGATCAACAATAGGTGCCTTCTGGAAGTCAGACGCTGTAACTACTGGAATTTTTTCGACGTACATAGGTTTATATTCCAAAAAACCACCTGAGCGAGTGGCAGCCTGAAGACTGATCCACCATTTGCACAACGGAGAATTGAGAACAGCTAATATATATAAATCATTAGTCGGGATTATATTAGCTGGAGCACTTACATATGTGTTTTTTGAGTCGAAAGCAAACTTTTGTTCTGTTGCAAGATTTCCCCAAGTGATTTTTGGCTGTTCAAATTCTTTGTAATATTTACATGACCGCAACTCCCACCAAAACTTTCCCTGATCATCACGTTTCCGCAATTTATCTTCCCATTGTGATAGATGGCTGTGAATTGCGGGATAAGTCTGTTTAAATATATCGCTGGCTTCTTTCTCGGTTTCAGCATCCGACCACGACCACTGCTTGTTGGTGCTGCTTGGGATATTTATTACATACAGCCCAGCCCATTCAGCTTTCCATTTTTTAATATCACGACCACGCAGCCAGGGTTTAATGATTTCCTCACTTGCAGGGTCTTCAGTAATCAGGTTTTTACGTGTATCTGCATCAATCACAAAAGCATTATTAAAACCAGTTTTAATGCCATAATAAAACCGCCCCACATATTCTCCAAGAGGTGTACCAACGGAACGGAGCTTTTCCATCAAAGCCAGAACTTCCGGTCTCGCCAGATTCCAGCCCTCGGACTTCAGGGATGTCACAGGCATCGGGAACCCGATATTCTCAAGTGTCTCTTCCAGCCTTTCAAGCTGTTCTGTCCTGGTAAAAGTAGCAGCTAAAGCTTCTTCTTTTGCATCCGGTATACGTTTTTCAAGCAACAGAATTGAGGGATAGGTCGTTGCATCGAAAATCGGCAGGTCGCAAAAATCAATAATCACTTTTGGAGTAGCCTGAGTAGCCAGTAAGTTGCGGGTATTCTTTCCATACCCCGCACGCATGAACTTGTTTGGTGCGATAAAGCAGAGATGTCCTCCGGGTTTAAGAATTTCGAGGCCACATTTATAAAAGTAGGTGTAAATATCGGCTGTGCCACAATAGAAATCCCTGTATTTTTTTGCCAGCTCCTTCTTGATCTCTTTAATTGATTCATGACGTATGTACGGCGGGTTTGCAACTACAACATCAAATCCCCCCTGCCCCCCTTTACTAAAGTGGGGATTATTGGAATGTTCATGA
>QIJG01000260.1 GCA_003232715.1 Nitrospirota bacterium | reverse complement strand
ATCTTGGCCGCCAACTTTACTCTCATCTTCGTCTTTATTCCTCGTTCCCTCTGACGGCCCCTGAGCTTATTTGTGAAATATGCAATAAAGTCTTAGACTTAGAGGTAATGAAACAAAGCTCTATCTCTGTCGACAGTTCCTGGCTGAAAGTACCTTTGCGAAATTTATTGCCTCTCCTTGAGCATTTTTGCTTTGATATAGTACAATTAAGATACAGTTGAGGCGTGGTGGTGAGGACGCAGAGCGCATGGCGCAAAACGTAAGGAGTCCGGTGTCCTACGCGCTATGTGCCTTATCTTTGAACGCTATGCTCCATGCGCTTTTCATCTTTAAAAAAATGAAAAAACTTACATTAAAAAAACCGGGGGCAACGCTACTCACAGCTATTTGTCTCCTCATAATCGCCATTCTTTTTCTTGCAGGACTCTGGCCCTTTAATTTTCACCCTGCAAATAAAGTCAAGTGGTTAAAAGGAAGAAACGGCATTCATTTCTATGGCCATGGGATTGTCTATACACCCGGGGTATTAAATACATCAACACAAAATCCCATAGCTGACAATTCTATCAGTATCGAACTTATCCTGCAGCCACAAAAGGAACATACCTGTTCCGTTGCGCCCATCCTGTCTTTCTATAATACCGGCAAAGTTGCAAACCTCATGATCGGCCAGTGGAGATCCAGGCTTATTATCAGTAGCGGTGACATTAATTCAAGAAACCGTAGAGATTTTAAAGAGATTGACCTTGGAAATATTTTGCAAAAAGGAAAAACAGGTTTTATAACGATTACATCGGGGAAAAACGGCACCTCCCTGTATAGTGATGGAGAACTTGCAAAGCGTTATCCTGATTACAGCCTGA
Source organism: Nitrospirota bacterium (assembly GCA_003232715.1). Taxonomy (GTDB): domain Bacteria; phylum Nitrospirota; class Thermodesulfovibrionia; order Thermodesulfovibrionales; family JdFR-85; genus BMS3Bbin07. The sequence continues at coordinate 1,491 of QIJG01000260.1, read as the reverse complement.
CTAATCAAAAAAGGACAATATCAGGACAGATTGTTCTTGGTAACTCCCTGTCGGGGAAAACTCCATGGAGAGGCAATATTCTGGGTCTGGCAATATATAGCCGGCAATTAAAGGCAGCCGAAGTATATAGGGATTATCAGGCATGGACACGAGGTGCAACACAGACCTTGCTTAACAATAACGGCATTGTTTCACTCTATATGTTTAATGAAAAAGCAGGACGTTCAGTGCTTAACCGTGCCGGGAAACAACACAACCTTGTCATTCCGGCTACCTTCAGGATATTCAGGAAAAACATATTGGTTCCCATCTGGGAAGACTTCCGCCCAAACAGGTCATATTTTACTGATATAGCGATTAATATTGCAGGCTTTATTCCTTTTGGATTCATCCTCTCCTCTCTGCTCTATACCGTTAAAAAACGTTCAGGACCAATAATGTATCTGACAGCCATATTGTCAGGAGGTGCAATAAGCCTCACTATAGAGCTTCTTCAAGTCTATCTTCCCACAAGAAGTTCTCAGATGAGTGACTTGATATTTAACATTCTGGGAACAATCCTCGGTGTTGCCCTCTTCCGGTTTATCATGCATAAATCCAACATTTTCAGTCGCGATTAATCCTCTCACCACTGTAATACCTCATCCCTCTATGCCTTAACTATTTTGTCCCTTTCCTTGACACCCTTTGTTGCATTACGTGTATCCACAACGAGCGAGGAATTCCTTACTATGAAATCATAGTCATAATCCGTATGGTCAGTGGCTACAACCACACAGTCATATTCCCTGAGGTTCTCCTCTGTAAGGGATACCGACTTCATCTTAAGGTCATACTTGCGCACCTTGACGGTACGTGGCACGTAGGGATCATTGTAATCAACGCTTGCGCCCCTCTGCATAAGGAGGTCTATGAGTTTCAGTGACGGTGATTCCCTTGTATCACCCACATCCTTTTTGTAAGCAAGACCAAGGACAAGAATTTTAGAAGATTTTATACTCTTGCCCCTCTCATTAAGGGCATAAACCACCCTGTCTATTACATAATAGGGCATGGATGTATTGATTTCTCCCGCCAATTCAATAAACCTTGTATTAAAGTCATACTCCCTGGCCTTCCAGGTAAGATAGAAGGGATCTATCGGAATACAGTGGCCTCCCAAACCCGGCCCGGGATAGAATGCCTGAAAACCAAAGGGTTTGGTCTTTGACGCCTCTATCACCTCCCAGACATCTATGTCCATCCTGTCAAAGAGGACCTTCAGTTCATTGACAAGTGCAATATTTACTGTCCTGTAGATATTTTCAAGGAGTTTTGTTGCCTCTGCAACCCTGGTTGAAGATACCGGCACGGTCTTCTCCACAATAGCACTGTATAACGTATCAGCAAGCCTCAGACACTGCCCTGTATAACCTCCAACCACCTTTGGAATCGTCCTTGTAGAAAAACTGCTATTATTCGGGTCTTCCCTCTCCGGAGAGTAAGCAAGAT
>QIJG01000282.1 GCA_003232715.1 Nitrospirota bacterium | reverse complement strand
GACAAGGGTTTTTTCTACCGTCAGCCCCTGTTCCTGGCACTCGCTGACAACAGGGATGCGACTCTCTACTTTGACTTGTACACCAGGAGGGGCATCGGCGAGGGGCTTGAATACCGTTATATAGAGAAAAAGGCCGGGGCCGGACAATGGTGGCTCTATCACCTGAGGGACAGGATGCTGGGAAAGGATTTCTTTGAGTTCAAGGGAAAGCACACGCTTTTCAGGAAGGACGGGCTTTCCGGTTTTTTGAATATACATTACGTTAAGGAGTTTCTATCAGGAATACAGTCAACTGGTGCAGGTGAGGACTCGCAGGTTTCTCGAATCCACTGCAGAGGTATTTTATCCCTTCAAAAAAGGGAGGGCCTATCTCCTTGGAAGGGCCTGGCAGGACCTTAAGGAATCTGCTGAAGATGTTATGCAAAAGGTCCCGGAAGCCGGCATTTCCCTCTATCCCTCGAAAAAGGGGCCATTATACCTCTCACTAAAAACATCGTTCAGCAATTTCTACTCAAAAAAACTCCTCAGGGTTCAGCGGTTTGATATCTATCCAAGGATATACCATTCCATTGGTGACTCCATACAGCTAAGCCAGGTCATTGGCCTGAGAGAGACCATTTACAGTATCAGCAACTCGGATGATTTTCCCGACAGCATAAGCCGTGAGGCATTTGACTACACCATAAGGCTCCACACAAGGCTCAGAAAAAGATACCCTGCATTTACCCATATCATTGAGCCTGAGATCAGCTACAGGTTTATTCCCCCTATTGAAAACGATATTCCCCTGCTTGACAGCACAGAACTCTATCGCAGGGTTTCTGCAGTTGAATTTGGCTTCAGGAATTACCTCTTTGGCAGGAACGGCCAGATAGCCTCTGTGCGGCTGACCGGCTTATATGACATCCTCGCAGCAGATAACCCCTTTGGTCCCATAAGGCTTGAAGCCGCCTTGTTCCACCCCCTTAATTTCAAGTTGGACACCTCTTACAACCCGAACTCCGGTGATTTTGAGCAGATCAACTACAGCGCCTCATTACAGGCAGGCAGGGTGGGCTTTTCATTTGGACAGAGGTACTCAAAAGATGATGATATTCTCTTTTACAGAGGAGGGATCTCCCTGCCTGTAACGAGCAGGCTGGCGCTGAGTTCTGACCTCTGGTACGATGCCAAGGGAGGAGGGCTTGAAGATCTGAAGCTCAGTGCAAACTACTCAGCCCAGTGCTGGGGGATAAACATAGCATTCAACAAAAGGCCGGATGATTACAGTATCCTCTTTCTTGTTGAACTGAAAGGCCTCGGCACTATAAGGTTCAGCGGTATTTAAGGGCTGCTTCAATCATCCGGACCGCTCCTTCAGTATCTGTAACCTCTGAGTCAATAAGCACCTCAGGGTTCAACGGTTCCTCATAGGGTACTGTCACACCAGGGACAGGCCAGCCCTTTTTGCCCTTTATATATATATTCCTTGGTGCACCATGGGTCTCCCTTCTGAGCCTCTCCCTCCTCCGGCATTCCGAGATGGAGCACTTCAGGTAGACCTCGGCAAAATCAGGTATTACCTTCCTTGCAAGATCGCGCCACCTCCGCATATTTCCGGTGGCATCAATTATAATATCATGACCAAGCTCCGTAAGGAGCTTTGCAGTATAGACAATGCAGCGGTACACCAGTTTCCTCTCAGTCTCTGAATAGGAAGGACTTGGGGTAACTATTTTCCTCAGTTCGTCCATCCTCAGTATTACAAACTCAGGATGTCTCTCTTTGAAGGCTTCAGCCACCGTACTCTTGCCGCTTCCTGACAGGCCTGTTATCCAAATAGCTTTCGGCATATCGTTACCTTGTGTTTTTGATTGCCTTATATTTTTTAAATTTAAAGAAACACCAAATTATGTGAAGAAACCGGTATCCTTGCATAATCCTGGATTAAATCATGTTCATTCGTGACTGAACAGTTATAAGTATACATAAACCCACACCTTTCCACTATCCCTTCTTACTTTTTCCGTCCTTTTTCCGAGCCGTTTTTTTATGAAGATTCAGGAGCTTTGTACCACTTGTATTGGCCTCGATACTCTTGGCTACATCGGGTTCTCCGGCAACTCCGGCAACATGGGCATGGCTACCTCTAATCCCAATGTATGACGGGATATGATGTCCAGGCGGGAGACTGAGTATTGGCTGGCTCCGATCCCGGAAAGGAATATCAGGAGACCATGAATTCAGTAATTACTCTGAATCGCTGCCGGAAGTTATTGGCGCTTGACTTTTCAGAACAAAAGATGTCATCCTTGAATGAGGAAAATTAAGAGCATTCAGGAATAAGAGGTTTCAGGAGTTTTTGTCACAAGTAGGGCCACAAAGACTTTGTGCTTTGTGGCCTTTTTTATCAAGAACTGGATTCCTCAGGGATTTGGTTTATTAAGTATTAAGTAAGGAGGTAAATCAGTATGGCAAACGGAACTGTAAAATGGTTCAATGAGTCCAAGGGGTTCGGTTTCATAACCCAGGATGATGGTGCCGATGTTTTCGCGCACTATTCCGAGATTCAGGGCGATGGTTTCAAGAGTCTGGCCGAAGGCGACGTAGTAAGCTTTGATGTCGTTGAAGGCGATAAGGGCC
>QIJG01000010.1 GCA_003232715.1 Nitrospirota bacterium | reverse complement strand
GTTCTGCCATCTCTCTCACCTCCAAATATATTCTTGAAGGTTAGTTTATATCTTCTTATATCAATATGTCAACTATGTGGTGACATTACCTAGTTGTTGATATCCCAACAAAAACCGAAACCATCAGCATATCACATATTCCGGTAAATTTAGGTTATGTGATTAGATCCAAGAAATTATTTGATTTCGATGAAATATTAAAGAAATTGGTAAAGTGATGGCAATATAACAATCGGCTACAAGGGACGACAAACAGCGCTGCAGTTTTCCAAGCCAGTACCCCGCATGAAGTCTGGAGGTAATTTATAGTTGGTTGTCCCGCATGTTTGCCGCCCCTGAGCCGTGCCGTTGGGCTTCAAAGTAGAGGCGTACCGAAGGCCAAGCATATAAACGAAGGAGAGACAATGATGGAAAAAACACTTATCACGCCTGTGCAGATCGTGACTGAGCTAAATACCGCAATGGCCGAATCCGAGGAGCTCGATGGCGACTGCAAAGAATGCCAAGTACGTCGTGTTGGTCGCGTAACCGAAGAGGAGGCTAAGTATCTGGGCCGCAATTGGAATGTCGATATGGTGAATGGAGAGTGCGGCGGCGACTGCATGAAGGTGCTCGAAAAAATGGCGAAAGTAATTGGGCGCAAATTCGATGCTGTGTGATCATAATTCCGTTAAAAACCCGGATGCGCCTGTTTTGATAAGGACCGCCTCTTGCCTGTCCCCCTGTTACCATTTGCTCTTTTATACCTTTGAATACTCTTTTACTTCCTGCTCTAACCGCTTTCCAAGTTCATCAGCAGTTACATCCAGATCATATTGAGCCTGTAGTCCAAGCCAAAACTCTGGTGATGTACCAAAATATCTGGCTAATCTTAGAGCTGTGTCAGCCGCTATCCCTCTTTTTTTAAGAACAATCTCATTAATCCTGCGAGGTGGCACACCTATATCATGGGCTATTTTGTTCTGGCTTAATCCCATGGGCTTAAGAAATTCCTCCAGAAGCACCTCTCCTGGATGAACAGGATATAATTTCTTCTTTACCATCATTGCATCACTCCTTTAATGATAATCGGTTATTTCTGCATTATACGCATCTTCACCTTTCCATACAAAACAAATACGCCATTGATCGTTGATCCGAATACTATACTGGCCTGTCCTGTCTCCACTCAACTTTTCAAGTCTATTAGCGGGTGGTGCTCTCAGGTCATTGATATTCTTAGCATTGTTTATCATTCTTAATTTCCTCAATGCAATTTGTTGAATATCATTGGGTAGTTTCCTTGACACCTTGACCTTCCTCGATGATATATCTTTTCGGTTTCTTTATCTTTAAAGGATTTAATAACTATGATATTATATATCGTATAACGTTACACGTCAAGTGTCCGAACCGCAATGTTATTGACTACGTTGACTTGTCGGGTCACGCAGGCGTCGCTGAGGAAATTAGGTCAAATTGCTGGGGTCACTGGGGTCTACACATTTGACACAAAACACGAGACTCTTCCGGGGACAAAAAAGGGGGCTGCATTTGCAGCCCCCTTTTTAAATAACTTTCAAACGGCTGAATCAACAGGATGAACTCTACCTGTCTATCATGTGATGAGCACTTTTCACTGTACTGAACCCTGTAATCCTGAGCACGTCGTCCGTGGGATAATCATCATAGAGTGACATAAGCTCGTCATTTGAGTGCTGGATTGAGAGGTAGGCTGTCTTACCGTCTGCACTGAAGATGAACCCGGTAGGCTCAGCAGATGAATCCTTTACAGACATTGCTCTCACACAACCGTCAGACTTTATATCCCTGTCTGCACCGTCCGGCAGGCATGCGAAAATATCACCGTTTTTGTGGTCTTCTATTACGTATAGATTACCGGTTACAGGCTGAAACGCCAGGTTGTCAAAAGAGTTAAACTCGGGGTCTCCTTCAACAAAACGGTTTGCTACAACAAGAGATTCAGGGTTGGCAGGCTCATAGTCAACTGCACACATCACCTCTGCAAAGTTCTCTGCCTTCTCACGTCCCGTGTTGGTCCAGCAGAAGCGGACTGCCCCGGGGAAATCCTCGTCACTGAACATCAGATCACGATGAAGGTCTTCCGGACGGTAATAACCCGTAGCTCCCCTGGCATCTGCATCTGCCCGAGCAGTTGCGGCATTAACCTCCACCCAGGTGCCCTGTCCAACTTCGCAGCCCTGGCCGAACTGGGGGAATCTGCTGCTGGAGGCTTCACGACACGATATCTGCATTGCATTGACCACTCCTGAGGTCAGGGGTGAAGCGCTCAGGTCAGCGATGTCGCCGTTACCGGAGAACAGGTTGTCGGGTACAAATTTAAATATGGCTCCTCCAT
>QIJG01000263.1 GCA_003232715.1 Nitrospirota bacterium | reverse complement strand
ATTTATCTTCAAGAAATATTTCATATTGAACTACGAATCCAGTTACCTTGTCTTTTCATGTCAACATCTGAAAGCATAAAGATATAGACCTTACTTTGACATAGTTAATTATTTAACAAGCATCATAAGTTTAAATAGAAAGAGATAACGACGGCCTCAAATTTTTACATTGTTCTGGATTTTAGCCCTAATCTGTCCATTTTTTCGACCGGACTGTTATAATACTTAACTATGCTTGCAAAAAGGATCATACCATGCCTTGACGTAAGAGACGGTCGCGTGGTAAAGGGTGTAAATTTTGTAAACATCCGTGATGCCGGCGACCCTGTTGAAAATGCCTTGTACTATGATGAACAGGGAGCGGACGAACTGGTCTTCCTTGACATCACGGCTTCACACGAAAAACGCAACATTATCCTTGACGTGGTTGAGAAGACGGCTAATGATGTCTTCATGCCACTCACAGTTGGTGGGGGCATAAGAAACCCTGACGATATACGCGACCTGCTGAATGCAGGTTGTGACAAGGTTTCAATAAATACCACTGCTATCAGAGAGCCTGGGTTTATCAGGGAGGCATCCGAAAGATTCGGCAGTCAATGCATAGTGGTGGCAATAGATGCCAGGAGATGCAGCGGGGCATCAGGAGCCCCCCCGGACTGGCTGTTACAGAACGAATCTCTTGAATTCCTGAATCTTAAATCGTCAATCTCAGACCGTCAATCCCCGATCTGGGAGGTCTATACACACGGTGGGAGAAAACCGAGAGGGCTTGATGCTGTTAAATGGGCTCAATATATGGAAGAGCTTGGCGCTGGAGAGATATTGCTGACCTCGATGGACAGGGACGGGACAAAGGACGGTTATGATATAGAACTTACAAGGACTGTAGCTGAGGCAGTGGGCATACCTGTTATTGCATCCGGCGGAGCAGGAAACCTTGAACACCTCTATGAGGCCCTGACCGATGGCAAGGCAGACGCTGTGCTCGCTGCATCCATATTCCATTACAGGGCATACACAATAAGGGAAACAAAGGAATACCTAAGGTCAAAGGACGTAGTTGTAAGGCTATGAGTTTTCTAAAAACAGTTCTCGAAATACTACAACCCGGATCCAGAGATAAGAAGCTGCAGTTATGGGAAGAGCCTGTCATATAGCTCCCAACAACCGTTTATCACTGGATTCCGGTACAAGAAAAATTACCCCCTGGAGGAAAGAATGAATATTGATGAACTCTGTATTAACACCATCCGCTTTCTTGCTGTGGATGCAGTTGAAAAGGCACAGTGCGGTCATCCGGGCATGCCGATGGGTGATGCGGCAATGGCGTACGTCCTCTGGAGCAAGGCCCTCATGCATAATCCCAAAAACCCTCAGTGGTCTAACAGGGACAGGTTTATACTTTCGGCAGGACATGGCTCCATACTCCTTTACAGTCTCCTCTACCTGAATGGTTATCCCCTTGGGCTTAAAGATATAAAGAACTTCCGCCAGTGGGGCAGCAAGACACCCGGACATCCTGAGTATGACCCGAAGACCGGAACAACCACCGGCCCGCTTGGCCAGGGCTTTGCCACCGGTGTCGGTATGGCAATTGCCGAAAGATATCTCAGGGAATACTTTAATAAACCGGGCTTCCCGATTGTTGACTACAATATCTATGCAATCTGCAGTGACGGCGACCTCATGGAGGGAGTCTCCTCAGAAGCGGCCTCACTTGCAGGACATATGAAACTGGGAAAACTCGTCTATCTTTATTCGGACAACAGGATTACCATTGAGGGCTCCACAGACCTCTCTTTTTCTGAAAATGTGGCAGCCCGCTTCAAGGCCTACGACTGGCATGTCCAACGGGTTGACGGTAATGACCTGAAAGGGGTTGAAAAGGCCCTCCGTGAGGCAAAAAAAGAACAAGACAAACCCTCACTCATCATTGCAAGGACACACATAGCCTTTGGCAGCCCCAACAAGGAGGGCACTTCCGAATCACATGGCGCCCCGCTTGGAAAGGAAGAGGTAAGGCTGACAAGGATGAATGCCGACTGGCCTATGAGCCCGAAATTCATGGTTCCGCAAAAGGCACTGAAACAGATGAGAACGGCCGTTGACAGAGGCAAAACAGCAGAGGACAAATGGAAGAAACGCTTAAAGGTGTACAGGAAAAAACATCCCGGGCTTTATATAAAGTGGAGGGAATTCAACAATGGCATTCTGCCTGACGAATGGGATGCCGGGCTGCCCGAATTTAATCCGGGGGATGGAGCAATAGCCACGCGTTCTGCATCAGGGAAAGTGCTCAATGCACTCGCCGACAGAATGCATAATATCATCGGGGGTTCTGCAGACCTTGCGCCCTCCAACAATACATATCTGAAAAAATATGCTGATTTCGGAATAAAGAAAGGCGGCAGGAACCTCCACTTCGGCGTAAGGGAACATGCCATGGCGGCAGCCATGAATGGAATGGCCCTCTCAGGACGCATCATTCCCTATGGCGGGACATTCCTGGTATTTTCAGATTACATGAAACCTGCAATAAGACTTGCCGCCATGATGAAACTGCATGTCATCTACGTCTTTACACACGACTCCATCGGCCTTGGAGAAGACGGCCCGACTCATCAGCCGATAGAGCATCTCGCCTCACTGAGGTCGATCCCGAACCTTATAGAGATACGACCCGCTGATGCCAACGAGGCAAGAGAGGCATGGAAGACAGCCCTCCGGCACAGAGGAGGCCCTGTTGCCCTTATACTTACAAGACAGAAACTGCCTGTAATAGACAGGAAGAAATATGCCCCGGCAGATGGAACAGACAGGGGTGGATATATCATTGCAGATACAAGAGGCACACCGGACCTGATCCTTCTGGCATCCGGCTCAGAGGTGCATCTCGCCCTCTCAGCTATGGAGGAGCTTAAAAAAGAAGGGAAAAAGGTGAGTGTCGTCAATATGGCATCCCTTAAACTCTTTGACAAACAGCCAAATAAGTACAGGGAACGTGTATTGCCTTCAGGGTGCGATAGAAGACTTGCAATAGAGGCAGGCTGTTCACTTAGCTGGCACAAGTATACTGGATTGAAGGGAGATGTCATCGGGATTGACAGGTTTGGTGCATCCGCACCTCACGATGTGCTGCTTGAAAAGTTTGGCTTCACAGTTGAAAATATCCTTAAAAGGGCCAGAAAACTCCTGAACTCAGGATAGCGCGTTGTCTCTCAAGATGCAGACTAAAGAACCTCACATTGTCCCTAAATACGTCATCTACGGATTCTTTCTCATTGGTCTGATTTCTGCTGTTGCCTTCAGGTCGTTAATAGTATTTCAGCATTTAGACCCTCAATGGGTAAGACCTGTATGGTATACAGGTACGATAGGATACTGCTTCTTTTTCCTCTACCGGTACGGAATCTCAAAAAAAAGGAAAAGGACAGTTGATGAGTTCCGGCTGATAGAGAAACTGAAATCCGATACCCCTCTGTCGGATAAGGACAGGAAGGTCCTCCTGTACCTCCTCTCTTCCATCAAGGCCTCGCTTGAAGACACTAACTACGCTATCATATTCCTGTTATCCATAGCTGCAATTATTGCTGATCTGATTCTCAGTGCAATCAGTTGAATAAAGACAAAACAGAAAGGGGCATGTGTGGAAGTTTCTCCACTACATGCCCCCTGATTTATAGATTAAAGAAGTTATATTCTATTTATCTGAGAGAGGATGACCTACAGTTACTTCTTCTTACCGCCAACAGTCTCTTTTAACCCTTTGCCAGCTTTAAATTTAGGCGCCTTTCTGGCACGTATCTTTATGGTTTGGATTCTTCCCTTTTCTTGCCTTCTGTTTTACAACACTGAAGGTGCCAAAGCCGGCAATTGTAACCTTCTGACCCTTCTTGAGCGTTGACGTTATGGTGCTGAGCATAGCATTTACAACGTTTGCAGCCTCTGCCTTTGTGGTCTCCAGTGCAGTGGATACCTTCTCAATTAATTCGGATTTGTTCATAAATAAACCTCCTTATATTTTAATAATGCTATCATTCTACAGGATTTCTGCACATTAAGGCAAAAATTTTTCTGATTTACGCAGGTTTGGACGATAGTATCGGTCGGAGATGACCGGGAATAAGGATAAGATTATGGTAGGCGATGGTGGTTTCGAACCACCGACCTCTGCCGTGTGAAGGCAGCGCTCTCCCACTGAGCTAATCGCCCACTTTGTACAAAAGATTAAAAAAGATTTTGCCACAGATCTACACAGAGTTACGCAGATAAAAACAGATACATACTTTTTAATGAAAGTATCTCAATATTTTAAAAATCTGCGGACATCTGCGTAGATCTGCGGCTGAATAGTTGTTAAAATTATATAGAAATCAGTGGCACGCTGTCAAATCCAGACTACTTTACCGAAATCCTTTATACCTTCTACAATATGATTTGTCGTTCCCCTGTAGCCTGCCTTCAGCTCTGACTCAAGGTTGTAGTGTTTAAGGCACGTTCCGCAGGAGAATATCTCTACCCCCATGGATTCAATCTCTTTTATGACAGGGATTATTTCCTCATTTATAGTGGTGAGTTTTACTCCTGCATTAAGGAAGAAGATCATGTCAGGCAAGTCGCGGGTCATCTTCATCGTCTCAAAAAACCCCTTCATAAGTATCTTCCCGATATCCTCGTCTTTGCCAAGGGTATCAGTGCCGATTATCATCAGGATATCCCTTCCGGTTTTCTCCTGTTCCTGCTCTTCTTTTTTAACCACACTCTCCTCAGGGGTAACTTCGCATACATACCCCTTTGTAATCTTTACAGACCAGTATCCGTCTTTCTTTTCGGTCTCCGCATACATCCCGTTTTTTTTGGCAAACCTTCCAAGGTTGTTCACAGATGCCCAAGCACCTCTACCGTTCCCTCTTCAATTGTATCAAGCGTCTCTTCCGCCAACACAACCGGTTTGGGGCATCCAAGCCCCCTGGCATCCACTGTCTTCATCAAGACCTCCCTTTTTTGCAAACACTCCAATGAAAATCGTCTGCAAAAATCTCATACCCTTTCAGCCACATCTATGCCCATTACCTTCCCGGCCCAGCCCTTAAAAAGGTCTATATATACATTATATCAAAAAAGTTGAGTCCAAGGGACAGGGGCTCCTAAAGGACATCTTGAATAAGAGAAAAGGGCGCTTCCAATGCAGCCTGCTTACTGTTCGGTAGAAAAACCTGTGCAATCTGCGGATAAATCTTGGTTGTGTCCGGTAAAGAACGGACAAAAGTATTCTGTCCCCTTTATATTCA
>QIJG01000115.1 GCA_003232715.1 Nitrospirota bacterium | reverse complement strand
TTATCACAGCGCCGATGTTGGCAACGGCCAGGTACATATATCCGGGCTCGCGCCATGGGATCTGCGTCAAGCCGCTCAACATGGCCTCAGGACTGGGACGGGCCCACCATGCCACCACCAGAAAGACCAATTCAAAGCTGCCTATCAGGATGGCAATACGCTCGACCGAGAGGTACGAACCGGTCCAGGCCACGATTGAAAGCAGCAGCACTGCCATCCCTACACTAAGCCATGGTGGTATACCAAACAGCAGCCCGGCACCAGCCACCCCGGCAAACTCGGTGATCAAAGCTCCCAGGCAGGCAACCATCAGGGTGGAGACCGAAAGCCATGCCCATCCCTTACCGAAGTGTTCACGGATCAGTTCACCGTGTCCTTTGCCGGTTACCAGTCCCAGCCGCACCGCAAGCTCCTGCACCATGTAGACAACAGGGATCAGTATGAGTTGAAGCAGGAGCAGTTTGTATCCCCACACTGCTCCGCTCTGTGCAGCGGTGATTACACTCCCCGCGTCGGTATCGGCGAACATTACCACCAGACCCGGTCCGAATATCGTTAAAAATCCCAGCATCTTACGACGCTTCATAACCGCCTCCCCCTAAGAAGTTCTGTCTTTGTGCGCTGCAAGGTTAACCGGGAGGTCAATAACCTGAAACCTGAATCCCTTTTTCTGTTTGTGAACTCCTTTCTTTCTTTCACAATTGGCTTATCTCCTCTTGATGTGTCTTAATCTGTTTAAACATATGAACAAATGTTCAACCGATAGTAACATCTTGGCCGGGAAGATGTCAAACTCGATCTTCGTCAATAGCGGAGGCAATATTCACTAAGGCATTAAAAATAAAGAGTATTTCCTTCCCAAAGGAAGTCCTGTCGGCCTTTGGCCACTATTGTGGATGACTGTGGGGTCTTACAGCAAAAGCACGCATGATTGCCCATCAATGACCTGCTTCCGGACTGCAACTGCAACTACAACTTATCCCTTAAACTCCGGTATCTATCCGCAGATTACACGGATTTCCGCAGATTTTTAATGGAGATTATAAGAAATGGATTTGCTCTCTTTTGGGTACAACCTGAAGGACTGTTCCTGGAAAATAAAGCAGATTAGACGGGATTAACAGGATAAAAACAGAAAAAGAATTATTTTGTTGGTTTCATTAAAAGAAGAAAGAAAATCCTGTTAATCCTGTAAATCCTGTCCAAAAAGAGTTGTTTTTTTAGTTTTTATCCTGAAGCTGTGCCACAACTAATATCTATCCGCAGATTACACAGATTGCGCAGATTTTTCTGTGAAGATCGCGAGAAAGAGATTTCCTTTCTTTTGGGTACAACCTGAAGGATTTAAAGCAAATTTGACAGAAGATCCTGTTCATCCTGTCTAAATAGAGTCTGTGTATAAACTACAGTAATTTGTCATTCCCGAGTCGGGAATCCTTCTTAAATAATGATTCCGGACAAGCCGGAATGACAGAAAACAGCAACGGTTCGACTTTATACACAGACTCTAAATAACAGGTTGGTGATTTAATAATGAGGTTGCCGAAACCTGGAGGTACTCCATTACCCATTTCAGCTTAAGGCTGTTTTGGGTAATGGAGCTGACATAAATGCTGTATTTTATCTTCGGGCAGTAAGATATTCCCACTTTTTAATAATGAGCCATATGATACTTAGCAATACAATAATCATCACTGCCCACAGGGGGTATTGCAGAGTATATACCATAGGGGTCAGGAGTAACCTTGTGGTTATCTTGAGGGATTCGTGTTTGGAGATATACTTTGCAATAGGTGGTGATGTTCTGTAATAGAATCTTACCAGGGACCTGCCGATAGAGTTTGTTAGCAGATACCTGTCCCGCATCTTGCGCAGGACCATTACATGGGAATCAAGGTAGCTTCCGTAGGCTGCAGTGGCAATGAAGCAGCCGCCTCCATCTCTTCCGGAGTTTGGCGAGTTTTGGGTAGAACCGTATGTATCTTCGGTTGTTACGGTTACAATGGTTTCGGCTGTTGCCGTGGCCTCGTTATCGTCTATAACCTTAAGCCTGACTATATAGGTCCCGGCGTTATTGAAGAGGTATGATATAGGGGTTGTTGTTGTAGATGTCTCAAATGCTCCGTCACCGTTAAAGTCCCATTTATACTCTTCTATAGTCCCGTCAGGATCTGATACAACGGGTGAGAAGGTTACGGATAAGGGGGCTGTACCGGAGGCAGGCGTGGCCGTGAAAGAGGAGATTACAGGGGGCTGGTTTTCAGGTGAGACCACTGTAATCGTTACACTATCGGATTCCGTTGAAGCACCTCCATCATCCGTTACCCTTAGTTTTGCATTATAGGTGCCGGCTTCGGTGTATGTATAGTAGGTGGCCGAAGTCGTTGCCGTATTTTCGTCATAATTGCCGTCACCGTCAAAGTCCCATTCGTAAGTGGTTACATATCCGTCCGGGTCTGAGGCAGAGGCTGTAAATTTTACGGAGAGTGGTGTATTTCCGGATACAGGGTCTGGAGAAAATGAGGTGATTGTCGGCGACAGGTTGGATGTAGTAAATGTCCTGTTCTCTGATAAAGCCTCGTTGCCGGCATCATCCTTTGAACTCACCCTGAAGTTATATGTGGTAAAGCTGGACAGACCTGTGATGTCAACTGTGTGTATTGTTACTGAATCATAATCAAGTCCAAGCATTCCATATGAGGTGCTGAGACCATATTCTGTTTGTGATGTAGCGGCCTCGTTAGTTATCCATGTGATGGTTGCTGAGGATTCAGTAATATTTTTAACCTCTATATTGGAGATGACCGGTGGTGTTTCATCCGGTGGAGTTAATGTAGTAAAGGTGAAGTCCTCAGAGGCGCTTAAATTATCCAGGGCATCCTTGCTCAGGACACGGTAATGATACTCGCTGGAGGGGGAGAGGCCGATTACGCTTTGAGCGTGACCAGTGACCGGTTGGGTATCGAGGGTGGTCTTTGTTCCATAGGAGCTTGTGGTGCCGTACTCTACCTGGGTGTCTGACGGCTCATCAGTTGTCCAGTTGATGACAACACTGCTGTTTGTTATGTTATCGGGATAAACGCCTGTAATTCGCGGAGGAGTGGTGTCTACAGATTCTATCTTTTTGCTCACTTCATTGGAGTAATCACTTTCGTTCCCTAACGTGTCGTATGCGCTGACTACGAAGAAGTAGGTTAGCCCCTCTGTCAGGTCGACAACTTTATAGGTTGTTACATTACCAACATCTATGTTGTTTGTGTAATTGCCTGAAGTGGTGCCATAATAAATTTTGTAGCCGGCAAGGTCGGTAAGTGGTGATCCGTCTGCATTTGTAGTGGGTGGGTCCCAGCTAAGTGTGGCATCACCTGCAAAGACAGTAACGGCACTGATCAAAATAAGCATACTGACTAACAATACTGCATGCAGGATTTTAAACCCCTCTTTGATAGCCTTATACATCATCATAATCCCCTCACGTGACGAAATTTTATGCTTAAATAAGCTTAGTAATTGTACTTTAACGAAAAAACAGGGGGAATGAAGTGATTCAGGTCACAGTGAAGCAAATCACCGCGAGATATAGAATGGCACCTTTGTCAGGACAAAAAAAGACTTGACACAGGTGATATCTTATGCTATAACTGTAGCATGGGGTAGAGTAACATAACTTAAAATTTAGTCACACCGAGGGGGGATGGAACAATGAAAAAAAGCATATTTGGGGTTGTAGTACTATTGAGTATGGTGTTGTTGCTTTTGGGGACTGTATCATTTGCTGATGCTTGGAG
>QIJG01000126.1 GCA_003232715.1 Nitrospirota bacterium | reverse complement strand
CCATTACCACCTCTTCCAATGCCGCATTCCCGGCCCGTTCGCCAATGCCGTTCAGTGTGCACTCAACCTGGCCGGCCCCCTTAAGGACAGCCGTCAGTGAGTTGGCCACTGCAAGGCCAAGGTCATTATGACAATGTACGGAGATCACCGCCTTATCAATATTCGGCACCCTGTTCATCAGATACCCGATCAGCTCACCAAATTCCCGGGGTATGATATAACCCACGGTATCAGGGATATTCACGGTTGTCGCCCCTGCCTTTATGACCTCTTCTGTAACCCTGCAGAGGAAATCCCAATCACTCCTTGTGGCATCCTCGGCAGAGAACTCCACATCATCCGTAAAACCCCTTGCCTTCTTCACTGCACCTACGGCTGCATTCAAAACCTCTTCCCTGCTCATGCGGAGTTTATACTTCAGGTGAATATCCGAGGTGGCGAGAAAGATATGGATCCTTCCGGATTCCGCAGGGTTTACCGCCTCTGCCGCCCGTTCGATATCTACATCCTTTGCCCTGGCAAGCCCTGCAACAGTGACTCCCTTTATCTCTTCAGCAATTCGCCTTACGGCCTCGAAATCACCTGGCGAGGCAACAGGAAAGCCCGCCTCTATTACATCAACGTTTAATCTTGCCAATTGACGGGCAACATGGAGCTTTTCCTCCACATTCATCGATGCCCCTGGTGATTGTTCACCGTCTCTGAGAGTTGTATCAAAAATCTTCATGTATCTCACAGTCATTATTTTCCTTTTAGTTTATGATGATAAGCAACAGGTGTCAGGTAGTGGCCCTTTTATCCGGATTTTTGACCCTTTTCCTCTTTCTGTATAACAGGTAAGCATTCTCTATTATACCCCAAAAGAGATAGACCATTGCAAAGGAAAAGAGGGCACCCGGGGGGTGGACAACAGTAGCAACGATAAGGAGCACAAATATGACAAGTACCCAGAAGGGTTTCCTCTTTTTAAAGTTTATTTCTTTTGCACCGTGAAACCTCATCGTACTGATCATCAGAATTGCAAGGACAACCGTGAGCAGGAGTATCAGTATGCTCTTCTCAGGTCTGTCTGTGGAAATACTTTCGTAAAAGATGACGAGTGTTGCGATTATGACTGCTGCAGCAGGAACGGGCATGCCTGTAAATGAGCGTTTTTCTGCTGAGCCCATCTGGATATTATAACGTGCAAGCCTCAACGCACCGCATGCAACAAAGAGAAAGGCTGCTGCTGCTCCGACACGGCCAAATGGGTTTAACGACCATGTATAGAGCAGAATGGCAGGGGCAACACCAAACGCAACAAGGTCACTCAGGGAATCAAGCTCCACCCCAAACCTGGTGGTACTGTTTGTGAGCCTTGCCACCCAGCCATCAAGACCGTCAAATACAGTGGCGATCAGTATTGCCCAGGCCGCCCTTACATAATCACCGTTAAGTGCAGAGAGCACTGCATAAAACCCAAAGAACATACCGCTCAGGGTAAGCCCGTTGGGGAGTAGGTAAACACCTTTTTTCATCTGAAAACATCCTTTCACTGGACGCAGAATGGCGCCCGATTGAATTTTATTTTTTTATTTCCTGGCCACTATTGTCTCACCAGCCCGGACTTTCTGGCCTGCCTTTACCTCTATCTGTACAGCTACCGGCAGATAGAGGTCCACTCTTGAGCTGAATTTAATCATACCGTATCGTTGTCCCCTTTTCAGGGGATCACCTGGGCTGACCCTGCAGACAGCCCGCCTGGCGATAAGGCCTGCGACCTGCCTGACCAGCACCCTGCCGTACTCTGTATTGAGAAGCATCGCTATGTTTTCATTACTGAGGGATGCCTCATCCGTATATGCCGCACTGAATCCCCCGGGGGTATGTTTTACCTTCTCAACCTTGCCATTGCAAGGTGCCCTGTTGACATGGACGTTAAAGGGAGACATAAATATGCTGACCTGTTTAACCTTATCCCGAATATACTCTTCCTCCGTTGTATCCTTTACAAGTATTACCTTCCCGTCTGCAGGAGAGACAAATATATCTTTCTCCTCAGGAATTGTCCTTTCAGGGTCCCTGAAGAAGTAGAGCATGAACAGAAAGAGTATCAGTGGCAATACAGCTATCCAGGGCTGCCATATCAGGTAGGTGATCACTGTAAGAACAGCCGTGACAGCCACAAAGGGCCAGCCTTCAGGTGCTATTTTTAACATATATGGATTATATTACAGTAGGCGGGTTAAAAGCCATATGAAGGGTACCGGGATTAAGGATTCAGCAGGTTATGAAGAGAGCCTGTTTATGGCCCTGTAGCTGTTCCGGAGGTCATATGGAAAGAGTCAGGCTTGGCAAAACAGAGATTAAGGTTTCAAGACTCGGCATAGGAACAGGAACTGCACATCCGTATC
>QIJG01000253.1 GCA_003232715.1 Nitrospirota bacterium | reverse complement strand
TCCTTGATAATGCAAATTCCTGCAAAAGGACGGATAACTTTCTGATGCTTTCCGTCTGTGGCAGGTGTGCGATTATCCTTTCTATATATCCCCTGTGCAGCAGCAGGGCGTATGAAGTCCTGAAGTGGAGATCGTATATCCATGAAAGCTGTACAAGCTTGTAATCATTCAGCGATTTGACCTTTGACAGGGGCACCACCTGCTCCTTTAAAAGATGTGAAAAGACTTCTTCCGAGTATCCGGGCAGATCAGGTAATCCTATACCTGCGGCTGATGCCCTTTCGGCTTCACTGCTTTCAAAGTACTCAATAAAGACGCGCCAGATGTCTAATTTGTCCGCATCACGTATTAATTTTAAAAAGAACTCCTTCTCGGGATTCTTCATCTTCGGGATTGCAAAGGCATTATGGAACTTCACGGCATCTGTAATAATCTCCTGCTCATCCGGGGGAAATTCTTTGAGGAGCCCTTCTCTGGTGATAATCCCTGCCCCAAGCTCGGCATGATTTACCGAGATGCGGTCATTAAATGTCTTGTACTGCGCATACTGGGGGAATCTTCCCACGTCGTGCAGAAGGGCTATGGCCTCGGCCAACAGGAGTCTCGTTTGCTCCGGCCTTTCTTCCCCTGCTAACTCTGTAATATTCCTGCAGTATGCCTGATCTTGAGTGATATATTTCTCCGGTCTTCTTCATTGGAGGTATAAAATGACCGGGCGAAACGGGAAAACCACTTTCTTAAAGCGGTCAGCCGGGCTGTTGGTGAATGTAAATCAATCATGGCATTAAACTTCAGACTTAGTAAGAATAACACAGAATGAAAACAGTTTCAATTTTTCAGATTTTTTCATGAATGTTTCCTGATAGAGTCTTTATATATTATAATAAATACCTTAAGAGCTGAAAAGAGTTGACTCTTAAACGCAATAAGGCTCCTTAAGGGCATCACAATAAAGGCGGGTGAGGATTCAGGTATGTGTGAATTTTGTACAAGACACGGGGAAGGGAAAAAGTGGTATGAAAATATCGCCAATTATACCGAAGATCTCTTTTACCAGGTCAACTCAGAAGAAAACCTGAAGACCTTTCTGACTAATCTGCCTCACTCCATGAAGTCGGGTGCGGAGAGGGCTCATAAGTGGAAAAAACGCCTTCCCCGCATTTATAAGCTTATCGCCTATCCCCTTGTTACAGGGCATTTAAGGAAGACCCATTTCGGACAGATTGTCCCCATCGAAGATATTGAAACCATACTTGCTAATTTCAATTCCGCTGTAAGGCTGCCATGTGTGTGCCGGAAGGTTACCAGAGGTGAGGACAGGAGGTATTGTTTTGGGATCGGCATGGACCTGACACCGGTATTTAAAGATGTGCCTGATTTCAGTGAGTTTGACAGGCTGTCAACAAGAAATGCTCTTGAAATTATAAGACATCTCGATGTTGAAGGCATGGCGCATAGTGTCTGGACCTTTAACACGCCTTTTATCGGCGCTATCTGCAACTGTGACAGGGATTGTATGGCCTACAGGTTTCAGGTAGACCTGGGCATCGGCAAAGCCATGTGGAAGGGTGAGTATATTGCAGATATCGATCCCCTGAAATGCAGTGGGTGCAGGGAATGCATCAGCAGGTGTTATTTTGATGCCATCACTCATGACAGAACAAAGAAGAAATGCTCTGTTAATTTAATGAATTGCTATGGATGTGGAATATGCAGGGTGGCGTGCAAACACGATGCTATCACTTTGCTTGACAGGGCTGGTATTTCACAGGTTGCAAATGAGTGGTAACCCTGCTGAATGCCCTGCCCTGATGCTGCAGTAGTTTCCGGAAAAACCACTTGATTTAGGATATAATTATCGCATGATTATTGTAAGTGCCTGTCTTGCAGGCTTGAATACAAGGTATGACGGTGGTAATCAGGCTGATAAACGGGTAATCGCCCTCCTGAAGGCAGGCATGGCCATCCCCGTCTGTCCCGAACAACTCGGCGGCCTTCCCACCCCAAGACCAAAGGCGGAAATTCAGGATGGAGACGGCCGTGATGTACTCTCAAAAAATACCGTAGTCCTGGCTGAAGATGGCGCAGACCTGACGGAACAATTTATAAGAGGTGCCTCAGAGGCGCTTAAACTTACTGAGACGATGAATATAGAGGAAGCCATATTGAAGGACGGAAGTCCCTCCTGTGGCGTAAACTATATAAAGAGAAAGGGGGAAGAGATCGTTGGCATGGGTGTACTAACAGCACTCTTCAGTCTCAACGGACTAAAGGTCAGAAGTAATGATTCCCTTTAAGGACGAAAATCCCACTCGTACTTTCCCTTTTTTCACAATTACCATAATAGTTCTTAACGTCCTGGTTTTTTTCGTGGAGATATTTCACCCCTCCGGCATGAAAGCACTGGTTTATAAATACGGTGCCGTCCCGCGGAACCTGCTCTCCATGAATGACAACCAGCAGGTACCCGCAGTTCTGACCATTTTCACCTCCATGTTTATGCACGGAGGGTTTCTCCATATCTCGGGAAACATGCTGTATCTATGGATTTTCGGAAATAATATTGAAGACAGGCTTGGACATTTCAGATTCCTTCTGTTCTATATGCTTAGTGGCGTTGTTGCAGCCTATGCCAATTCCATTGCGTCTCCTGCCTCCCAGGTTCCGATGATAGGGGCAAGCGGGGCGATATCAGGGATTCTCGGGGCATATCTGTTGCTTTATCCCCGGACAAGAGTGCATACTCTAATATTCTTTGGATTCTTTATCCAGATTGTCAGGGTCCCGGCCCTTATTGTTATAGGGTTATGGGGGGTTATTCAGGTAATCAGCGGTATCATGAGTAAAGGACAGGGGGCACAGGGAGGAGTTGCATGGTTTGCCCACATAGGGGGGTTCCTCTTTGGACTCCTGACGATATATCTCTGGGTGCCTGAAGAAAAACGAAGAGATTAGCTTTGTTGCAGGAGGTTTGTTGCAGGAGGGTCCTTCTCCTGCGAAGGAGGTAAGACATGGTAGTAGTATGCCCGAAGTGCAGGACAAAATTGAAGATTTCGGATGAAAAGGTATCGCCGGACGGCAGCAGGTTTCGCTGTCCGAGATGCAGCAGTGTGCTCCTGGTTAAAAAACCGCTGAAAAAAGCAACGGAAATTAACAAAAACCTGATAATGGTAGCCCATTCCGATGAGGCGGTTGCGGAAAAGGCTGAAAAACTCCTTCGCACAGAGGGGTATGATGTTATTACTGTCAGGGATGGTATTGAGGCAATGGTCACAGCCCTGAACAGACTCCCCTTCATTGCAGTTATTGACGTTGCCCTTCCAAAGATATA
>QIJG01000034.1 GCA_003232715.1 Nitrospirota bacterium | reverse complement strand
CCTTTGGTGGCAGTATCCTGTCTATAATGTCATCCATTGTGACAATACCGAGCAGCTCATTATCATTGTCGACAACCGGTATTGCTGCGAGATTATACTTTGATATGGCTGCTGCCACTACATTTTCGTTATCCTCAGGCTTGAGGGTCTTCAGGTTTGTAACCATTAGATCCAAAAGGTTTTTTCCCGGATCTGCAAGGATGAGCTCCCTGAGGGAAAGGACTCCGATCAACTTCTCGTCGGGGTAAATTATGTATATATAATATATAGTCTCTATTTCGGCAGCGTCTCGCTTGAACCTCTCAATGGCCTCGGAGACTTTGATCTCCGGTTCATAGGCAATAAACTCATTTGTCATCAGGCCCCCTGCGGTATTCTCTTCATGTTCCAGGAGTTCCTGTATATCCTCTGCATCTTCCTGGTCAATACTTTCAAGGAGGGCCTTCATCTTTTCCGTTGGCAGATCTCCGAGGATATCCGCTGCCTCATCCGGGGGCATCTCCTCAATTATGTCCGATGCCTTTTCCGGTTCCATCTCTGTTATTATGCTCGCCTGCACATCAGGCTCAAGCTCGGAAAGGGTCTCGGCAGCGGTCTTAAGGTCAAGGTCTGTAAACAGGCTCGTTCCTTCCTCTCTGGAGACGGAGCTTATAATCTCGGCAATATCTGCGGGGTGCAGGTTGGCAAGCATTTGTCTCGGCACCGTCAGTGCAATGGTCTTGAGTTTCGGCTCAAGTGGCTGGATATAGGTCCAGCGATTATGTGGCAATTCTATCCTGAAGAGTTTGAAAAACTCGTTTCCCTGCCGTTCAATGCCCAGCCTCCTCAGGATTCCCCTCATTCCGACGTCTACCGCTACAAGTATGGCCTTTCCCTCAAAGCCTTCAAGCTTTATATCATTCACCCTTACCACCTTTGCCCCGGTGGCATCAACTATCTGCTTGTCAAGGATATCTCTGACGGCAAGCAGGTCTTCATCCGATGGTTCATACCGGGCAAGTTCATCACTGTTTAATGTGGAGGCCATAACCCTCTTGTTAAATATGCTCATGGTCTCCCATGGTACCAGGAATTTTTTTTTCTTCTTCCTTAAAACTATTAAAGACTTCATCACAGGGAGAGGCTCTCCCTTCACGATTATTATATCCCTCAGGGTGCCGAGGTTGTCCCCCTTTAAATCAAGGATCGGTTTTTTAAGGATCTCGCTTAAGAAGAGTTCACCAAAAATGGGCATTAAATCTCCTTTGGATAAAATAAATTTTACTTTAACTTTTTGTTGACGGGTATGGCAAGATGAAATATTCGCATTAAAGTTAAAGCACCGGGCTTGCCTTTTTGAGGCATGATTGATATGTTATTAACCTGGCAAACAAATACAGAGTTTTCTTGCTGGCTGAGTGGTTAGCTTTGCTGACAAATATGCCTCTCTGAATAGTTGCCAGGTTAATAACATCATGATTTTTTCCCCGTTTCCCTGGTGTTGTTTATCCTCTTTCTTTTGCTGATACCACGGTGAGAATCATCAGCGACGAAGCAATCCTGTACTGATTTTCACCGTGAATCGCCGCAGTCAACTGAAAATCCTTTAATTTTTCCGTAAATTATTGTATTATATATAATTAACTGCTAATTTGTCTTTCTTCGATTATCCGGAGAAGAACTATATCAATGGATGGAGGTTGAAGATGTTTCGTTTTTTAAAAAAGTACCATGACGATATAAAAACCGGGAATATTACCCTGACCTTTCAGCCCTGGGATACCCTCAGGGTTCTCAGAGGCAAGATATACAGGGCATATAATCTTGGTCTTCTCAGGGTGCTTGATGTAGATTTTAAGAATCTTTTGGATATAACCCCTGAGGAATTAAAGCGGTGTGGCTATAGCTCTCTTTCAGTCTTTCAGAAAGAGTTTGAGGAGATGGCTGAAAGGAGGGTTGATTTTGAGAAGGAAAGAGCTGTCAGGATAGAGGTTGAGTATATTGGCGAGGATATAGAGAACTACAAGAAGGCAATGGGTAACGTAAAGGACTCCGAGCTTTACAACCTCAAGGAAAAACTCATCATCGATGACCAGAAGAACGCAACCCCCTGGATTATAAAGACACTGAGACTTCTGAGGGAATACGATTATCTGCCTTCCAGGGACCTTGAAAAGAGGCTCAGGGTTCCTGCTGAGAGGATCAGGTATAATATGAAAAAACTTAAGGCACTTAACCTGATAACGAGCAATCAGAGGAAGGGATACGGCATTACCCCCCTTGGGGTCAAGGTGTTGAAGACTTTGAGTTCCGAAAAGAAAAAGCTTGAGTTGAAAAAATTAGAAATGATGGAGTGATGGAGTGTCCGCCATGCTTTCCCTGCAGGGAGACTTCCGGAATGCAGTATCGGTTGAAATGTTCCACGTGGAACAATGGAGATAAAGGACGGTAATTTGGGCAGGATTGTTGCTATAGCAAACCAGAAAGGCGGGGTCGGAAAGACTACAACTGCAATAAACCTTGCGGCTTCCCTTTCATTGGCAGAAAAGGATATCCTCATAATTGATGCAGACCCACAGGGGAATTCCACGAGCGGTTTCGGTATAGACCGAGACAATCTTAAGGAGACCCTCTACGATGTCCTTGTGGGCAGGGCAGGGATGGAGGAGGTAATAACCGGGACGGAGGTGGAGAAGTTAAGCATTGTCCCTTCCTCCATCGATCTCCTTGGTGTTGAGGTTGAATTTGTCGACAGGCCGGAGCGTGAGGCGGTGTTGGCAGGAGCCCTCAGGCCGATTGCAGACAGGTTTGAATATATTATAGTGGATTGTCCTCCCTCGCTTGGTCTCCTCACCCTCAATGCCCTTGTGGCTGCCGATTCTGTTCTTGTTCCGGTGCAGTGTGAGTACTATGCCCTGGAAGGGCTTGGTCTCCTTACCCGCACAATCAATCTTGTCAAGGATTCCTACAACCCGACCCTGCAGATTGAGGGTATATTGCTGACCATGTTTGATTCAAGGAACTCCCTTTCGCGTCAGGTGGCCCAGGAGGTGAAAAAGCACTTCGGAGATGTGGTTTATTCCACGGTTATACCAAGGAATGTTACACTTAGTGAGGCCCCGGGCTTTGGCAAGCCCGTAATGCTCTATGATGCCCGTTCAAGGGGTGCTCAGAGCTA
>QIJG01000176.1 GCA_003232715.1 Nitrospirota bacterium | reverse complement strand
CCTTTACCATGTTTCACAAAAATATACTGCCTTTGGTCTCTGTCGTAGACAATGGCACTCTGAGGGATGGCGATGGCTGCACGTTTTGTCTTAAGAATGACCTCACCGCTGAGAGTCTCCCCTGTTTTGAGCCTGTGATTGACCTCGCTGCCCTCAATCCATACAATTGTTCCACCGGCAAGGGTATGCTCCGGGAGCACCCTGGTTATCTTGCCTGTGATTTTTCCTCCCTCTACTGTGTGCGTAATTGCCGTCTTACCCTGAAGTGAGACGGCTGAGCCGGGAAATAGCGTTGCAACAATCCGCAGGTGCAAGGGGTCCGTGATATAGCCGAGTATCATCCCCTTTGCCACCTCCTGTCCCGCGGTTACAGTCCTCCGGGTAAAAACGCCGTGGATAGGGGCCCTGATCCTTATCAGGTCTTTAAGGAGTTGTGTTTTACTCAGGTCTGTCTGAATCCGGGCAAGGGCATCCTCTGCCGTCTCAAGTTCATCCCGGGAGGAAAACCTCTGTTTTACAGCCTGTCTCTTCCGTTTGACCCTTGCCTCTGATATGGATAATCTCCGTCTTAAAGAGGCAACCTTCTCTTTCAGATAGGCTATGCGGCTATTAATTCCGGGGCCGCCCATAGTAAACAACAGGGCCCCCTTTTTGACAACTGTTTCATCCGCCGTATCTACAGATGTGACCCTTCCCCCCTCCAGGGCCACGACCTTCACCAGATAACGGCTTTCAACCCGGCCGATCCACTTTGCAGAGAGTCTGAAGTCCCGAAGTGCCGGTCTGCCGGTCTCTATCAATACCGGTTGAGGTCCTTTGCCGGCTAATATCTCCCTGCTACCACGTTCTATCAGGAAATATCCAGCTACCAGCGTTATTGCAATAATTGAAATGATAGTGATTCCCAATATCGGTCGTTTCATTCCGGCTCCTTTCCTTTGTCTATCTTTGCAGGCAAAGCAGGTGAAGCGCCTTTGGTAACCGGAAGGTACTCTCCTGCCGCCACCTCAAGGGCAATACCCATATCACTCAATACCTGCCTTAATTTGACGATTTTTATCTGCTTTGCCTAATAACTCATGAGATCTGTACTGCCTTGCTCCAGGGCTCTTTTATAAGTCTGTGTCAGGTTTTTCAGCACAGGCAGAGACTCGGCAGTGGCGCTCAACTCCTTTTTCAGGGATTTCATATCCGACAGGATGACTGCAATCTCTGAGCGTGCCTCAAAGAGGCGGGTGATATACTCATCAAAAACCCGTCTGCGGGTTGCGCGTTCAACGGCAATCCTGCCCTGGTTCCGGTCGAAAAACGGGAGGTCAATACTGACATCAAACCCGGTGGTAATGATACGTCCCGTATCACGTGCATTGTTCAGACCGATACTTATTCCTGGAAACTGAGAAAGGATGGCTGCCCGCACACTTGCCTCCCGGCTCCCATATCCCATCTTTAAAGCAAGGAGATCAAGACGGCGGCCCTCTAACCCTTCCATAATCTCTGCCTCAGACGGCAGTGACCGCCATAAGGGAAGGGAGATATCTCTTTGAACGGGAATAATCTGATCGGGAGGAATACCAAGTATTCTGTTAAGGGCAAGCCTCTCCCGCTCCTTTGCCTTTTCCGTGGTTAACACAGAGGCATGTGCCTGCTGCAGGGCCACCTCTGCAACAGCAAGGTCCGTATCCGTCCTCTCCCCTGAGGCAACCGACTCTTTAATAGCCTTAAGGACTTCCCTGAACCGCTGCTCTGCTTTTTTTGTCAGTAATCTCTGTCTGTCAAGATAAAACAGACGGAAGAGATGCAGTTTTGCAGACTCCGCCACCTGCCACTCCTGCCATGCTATATCAAGGTCTACCGAGGCGGCATGTGCTTGGGCCGCATCCACTCTTGCACTCCTGGTAATAAGAGACCGGATATCCCAGCCAACCCCGAAACCATACCCGTTAACCGTACCCTCTTTATCTCCGCCCGTGGGGATATCCAGATTATAAGAGACCCGGGGGTTGGGAAGGATTCCCGCCTGGATAAGCTGGGCCCCGGCAATCCCCCGCAGGTCTCGAACGGCACGGAGGGCCGGATTGGCGATAACGGCCATAACGGCCGCCTCATCAGGAGAAAGACCGTTGCGAAGGTCAAAATCAACGGGTCTTAATATCGGATGTCTGATTGCCCCTGCCTTAATCCTTATAATTTCCATTTTCGGTGGCTTAAGGGCATCTCCCACAGCAGGCCCGTCAATCGGCTCGGGATGATAGGTTGCACAACCATATAGCAGGGTTAAAAAAACCGCAAGGATCAGAGATAGGTTTTTTGCCTTGCCTGTCATAACACCTGATTATATAACAAGGACATTGCGGGAAGATTTCCTGAAGATTACACTTATGAAAGGTTTAAAAAAGAGATAGTGGTAATATGCTAAGCAGGCTTTATGGGTAGATATATTATAAATCCGGAACCCCTGTCAGGTTCACTGTAAACCTCAACATATCCCTTATGTGCATGGACTACTGCCTTCACAAGGCTCAGGCCCAGACCCAACCCCCTTGCAGAACGGCTCTGTTCTCCACGGTAGAGGCGGCCCCAGATCTTTGGAAGTTCCTCCCCGGAGATTCCGATTCCGGTATCCTCCACCCTGACAATCACATGGTCCCCCTTCCGGGAGGCCTCAACATCCACCCTGCCACCCGCAGGAGTGTATTTAACGGCGTTATCCAGCAGGTTTGCGATAACCTGCCGCATCCGGTTATGGTCGGCAGTAAGAAAAAGCTCCCCCGGTCTCTTTATATAAATGCTGATATCCCTGTCCTCTGCAACATAACGGTAAAGGTCAACCACATCCTCTATCAGCAAAGAGAGATTTATTTTCTCCAGCCTTAGCCTCATCACCCCTGTCTCTGCCTCTGATATATCCATGAGTGTGTTTAACATCGTAAGTATCTGATCCGATTCCTCCAGACAGTCAGACAGGGCCTCCCGGCAGACCTCCATCCCCTGTCCTGAGCGGAGGGCCATCTCCGCCGTACCCCGCAGTCTCGTCATGGGGGTATTGTCCAGCGAACTCCGCATCCCGTTAATCAGTATCTCAATTCGCTGAAGCATCCCGTTAAACAGGATAGTCAGTTCCTCCAGTTCATCACCTGTATGGCGGACGGTGACACGTGCATCCAGCCTGCCTTTGTCTATGGACCTGACGGTCTTTATTATATTACGAATAGGCATAAGTGCCCTGAAGGCAAACAACACACCCCCGGTAAAACCGAGCAGTATCACCGGAATGATGATACCGGCAAAGGTCTCACGAAACCTCTCCAGGAATTCTTCTTTCTCACCCCTGCTCATGCCGACCTGAAGGATACGTCCATCAGTCAGTTTGGTTGAGGCAATATCCAGCACACCTCCTTTATCCCCCCTTGCAGGCAGGTGTATCCATTGTCCGTTGCCTGTAACAGCCCTGTTCTCAATCTGCCTTGTATCAAACCCCTCCCCCATCAGGGCGGGGATATTTACAAAAAGGGTATGCCCCCGGGACCCTGCCACCCTGACAAAAAAGAGGTTTCCGGAATGTTCCTCAAAACCGACTTCCCTTTTCAGTGCCTCTATCCCTCCCCTTTGGTACTGGGCTGAAAACTCCCTCAGTTTTGACTGAATCGTATATCGCTCTTCCTGCCTGAAAGAAGAAGAGATTAGAAAATAAACAATGACAAAAAGTATAAGAGAACTCACAATGAAGAGGGCTGAATACCAGAGCGTGAGTCGAAATCCGATGGTCTTCCGTATACGATTAAGAGGGCTTAAGGACATAACCAACTCCCCTGATGGTGTGAATCATCTTATCTTTAAAACCCCTGTCCACCTTGTTTCTCACCCTGCAGACCAGTACATCCACCACATTGGTCTGGGGATCAAAATCATAGTTCCAGACATGCTCCATGATCATGGTCCTCGTAATGACCCTGCCTGCACTGGACATCATGTATTCAAGCAGTGCAAACTCACGTGGCTGTAAATCAATCTTCCTGCCTGCACGAACAACCTCCCGCCTTAACAGATCCATTGACAGGTCTCCAACCTGAAGATGTGAGGGGTCGGTGGTCCCGCCGCTTGACCTTCGGATAAGTGCCTGCACACGCGCCAGCAGCTCTGCAAAGGAAAAAGGCTTTGTCAGGTAATCGTCACTGCCTGTCTGAAGCCCTTTAACTCGATCGTCCACTGAGCCCCTGGCACTAAGGATAATAATGGGAGTACTCCCCCCCTGGCCCCGAAGTTCTTTGATAAGGCTGAGACCGTCCCGCTGCGGCAGCATAACATCAATGATGGCTGCATCGTAAGACAGGGTAAGGGCAAGATGAAGTCCGTCCTCACCATTGGCGGCATGGTCAACGGCAAACCCGGCCTCCCTGAGCCCTTTTAAAACAAAAGATGCGATCTTTACGTCATCCTCTACAAGCAGTAGCCGCAAGGGTTTGCCCCCTTTCTTTCAAGTTTGTTGATAAAGTGAAAGCCGCTGATAATATTGAGTAACGGGTTTATCATGTCACTCATTAAGTCCTGTTATCTCCGGGTTCCGGTATCAGGCAACATTAGCCCCTCCTGACGGAGACCTTTTTTCTGTATAACTCAAGCCCTGTTATGCAGATGCTTAGCCAGAACATCCCTCCGGCATAACCTGCAAGGACGTCGCTGAGGTAATGAACCTGGAGATATATCCTGCTGAGACCTATCACAAAAACCACAAATCCAGCTGCCGTCACCAGGAATACACGCAACTTCCATGACCTCATATCCCGGACTATAAAATATGTAATCATCCCATATAATATCACGGACATCATGGCATGACCACTCGGAAAGCTCCATCCCCCTATACTTATAAGTGAGGTCTCTGAAATCGGCCTTATCCTGTGAATCGCCTTTTTCAATACAATAACGAGGAAACCTCCGCCAATTATTGCCGTGATATAGGTTAGAAGATAATCAAATCTTCTTTTTAATAACAGATAAGTTCCCACGATAAAACTGCCGATCATTACTGCCGCGATTCCGCCAAGCTGCGTAAATAAAACCATGAAACGGCTTACCCCGGGGGATCTGAAATAAAGCACATGGGTAAGGACCCAGGTGTCAACCACCACAAAAGGGTCTCCCGTGAGTATATCCTCGGTTATCCCTCCGAATATCCATACAAAGACTGCACTTACTGCAAGCCCCACAGTAAGATGAAGACCCAGATAACTCTCCGGCGAGAGCCTCTCCCTGATGAATAACACGAGCTCGGGATGACGCTCCGTAAATCCCCTGATCCTCGGGTCCGAAATAAACCCCCTGTATTTATTCATGACCCATCCGCAAATCTCTGTCTGTCTTGCGGCCAGTATTTTATACAGATAGCCAAAACCTGCGCCTACCAACAGAATGAAAAGGACAAAAACCCCTGCCCGTCCCGACCACTTTTCAATTAACTGCCAGCTCT
>QIJG01000324.1 GCA_003232715.1 Nitrospirota bacterium | reverse complement strand
CCGGGGTTGTTCCCTTCAGCTCCAATCGAACTATAACCGGACGCCCATCGCCGTCAGCCAATGCTTTCTCGAAGACCTTCTGCACTCGATCACAGACCTCGTCCATGTTCAAACAGTCCTTGAGGTCGACCTCGTACAAGCTCCAGCGCAGGACATCGAGCTCTATATGGTCAACATCGCTAACCCGGTTTCCATCGACTGTAACCATGGTACATCCCTTGGCCCCGGTCTCCCGGATATGTCTTCCCTGAATGTTACCCGAAAAAACTATCCATGGATCATGATGAACTTCCTCACGATTATGGACATGGCCCAAGGCCCAGTATTGATAGCCCTTGGCCCTCAGGTCATCGACAGTGCAGGGGGCATAAAGTTCATGACCCTTCCGCCCGGAGAGTGCAGTATGTAATAACCCTATATTGAAGTGCCCGCCTTTGGCAGTTGGATAATTTAAACTCAGGTTATCTGACACTGCTCTGTTTGCAAAGCTCTGCCCGTGCACAGCAACATTTATATTATCGATAGTAACCGTTTCAGGCTTTCGAGAAGAAAATATATGAACATTATCGGGCAATTGCAAGGTTCTGGTCATCTGGTTTGAGGCATCGTGATTACCTGATATAACAAAAACACGTATCCCCGCATCTCTCAGTTTAACCATGCATTGATTAAAGAACAAACCTGTATTAAAGTCTCGCCATTCGCCATCATAAAGGTCCCCTGCAATCAAGACAAAAGCAACTTCCTCACGAATTGCCAGGTCAACCATATTTTCCAGGGTACGACGACTCGCTGCCCTGATCTCTTCTAAAGGAGCGTCTTCCGGTAACTCTAACCCTTTAAGAGGGCTGTCGAGATGAATGTCAGCTGCATGGATAAAACGAAACATGGTTTAAATTCCCCTTGTATTCAATTATGATCCGCTTATCATCCGTAAAAAGTATCCTGATTGTTCTGTCATCCTGTCTGAAAATAGCTGAACTATTGCTTACCCGGATTATTATGTGATTCAGGGTTCCGGGGTGTCAAGTCCGGGCTGCTGTGGAATGTTCCCACCTTCATTACTTGTGCGATTGGATTCTATTGCCGTGTCAACTCTCAAGTGTCATTCCGGCTTGTCCGGAATCAAAGAGGGATATGATTCCCGACGTTGCGGGAATGACAATCCTCTGACATAACAAGGTTGACATGACACTATTATAGCACGCTATAGTATGTGTTAAATTAGACAACAAAGCTTCAAAATAAACCATAACCTTTCTGACTATAAGTGGAGGGCGGGGAGACCCCGCCCCTACTTTTCGAATTACGCAGCACTGCTTAAAAATTATTAACTTAGACAATAACTCCAGAGTTTTGAATGTCAATATTTCAATACCGTATTACAGTATTATAATATTGCAATATTTTTGTTGACATTCAGCTCGTTTATATTGTATAATGTATGATGTTTGAAGAAACCTCTGTAAGTTGGGCAGAAAATATCCGGCTCTCTCAACTGGCTGAAAAAATCTTTCAGGGCCTGTACCCTTACAGAAAGAACCGAAAAGTCAGCTTAAGTAAAAATGTCCCTGCCATAAACATCAAAAACATTGTAGATGGCCGGATAGATGTAGATGCCCCTTGTCTGATATCAGTTGACAGCCGTAGGAATTTGGAGAAACATACTGTGCGTTCCGGTGACGTGGTAGTTACCTGCAGAGGTACAGTCCTTAAATCGGCTGTTGTTCCCGAAAGTCTCGATGGTTATTTGATAGCATCAAACATTATAGCCATACGTCTCAATAGTAATTTTGAGCCCATTCTCCTGTCTGCCTTCTTTCAGAGTCCCGAGGGACAGAAGATTTTGCTTTCAAACGTCAGGTCTTCTACCATGCAGATAGCCCTGGCAGTATCAGATATTGAAAAAATAGAAGTACCTTTAATTCCTGCAGAAATTCAGAAAAGGCTTGCAGGGTTAGTAGCAGCTTCAGACAATTACTATAAAGCTGTGGTTGAATCTGCCAATCTGAGACGTGAGATAGCTCATGGTATTGCTCTTAAATCATTTAGGCAAACATCTAACCAGTTGGAGGCAAAAGTTGAATAAACTTACAAGAGAACAACTCAATGCCCACCTGTGGGGTGCTGCAGATATTCTTGGAGGCTCCATTGATTCCTCGGATTACAAGAATTATATTTTTGGAATGCTTTTTTTGAAACGGCTTTCGGATGTTTTTGAAGAAGAGGCAGAAAAAGTTGAAAAAAGGGAGCTTGAGGCCAGAGCTCCCCCGGAAGAAGCCAAAAAAATTGCATGGGAAGACGCGGATGAGCACCAGTTTGATGGTCTAAGATAAGAAAGGTGTCAACCCAGATTGGTGAAGCCCTTAACAAGGCATGTGAATCCCTTGAGGAACAGAATCCATCGCTTGAGGGTGTCCTTGCAGTGATAGACTTTAATGATCCTTACAGGCTTGGGGATGCAAAAAACCGTGAAACGGTCCTTCTGAGGCTTGTTCAGCATTTTTCACAGATTGGCCTGAAAAATTCAGACCTGTCAGAGCCCGATATGCTCGGCAGGGCCTATGAGTATCTGATAGAGAAATTTGCTGATGACGCAGGCAAAAAAGGGGGAGAATTTTATACACCGCGAAAGGTAGTCCAGCTTCTCGTGGAACTCCTTGACCCGAAAGAGGGGATGAGGATCTGCGATCCAACCGTAGGCTCCGGCGGTATGCTTATGCCCATCATATTGAACGCCAGGGAGGAAATCATAAAAACCTTTCACTTTTCGGACAGGAGAAGAATCTCGGCACCTGGGGAATATGCAAGATGAACATGCTCTTGCACGGACTTCCTGATGCAAGGATCGAAAAAGGGGATGTCATTCGTGACCCAAAGCTTGTTAAGGACGGTGAACTCATGCTTTTTGACAGGGTGATAGCAAATCCTCCTTTCAGTCTTGACGAATGGGGCAGGGAAGTGGCTGAAAACGACGGCTATGGACGTTTCCGCTTTGGTCTGCCTCCAAAGACCAAGGGCGATTATGCATTTGTACAGCATATGGTGGCAACCATAAATATGCAGGGCATGGTGGGTGTTGTCATGCCCCATGGTGTTTTATTCCGTGGAGCTGCAGAAGGGAGAATCCGCAGGGGACTTCTGGAACATGACCTTTTTGAGGCTGTTATAGGACTTCCGTCAAATCTCTTTTATGGGACAGGCATACCGGCAGCCATTTTGATATTCAATAGAAACAAACCCGATAAACGAAAAGGGAAAGTTCTGTTTATCCATGCTGCAGATGAATATGAGGCTGGAAAGAACCAGAATCTTCTGAGGGAGCAGGACATAAAGAAGATTGTAAAAACCTTCAGCGAGTATAAGGATATCGAGCGTTATTCCAGGGTTGTATTGCTTGAAGAGATTAAAGACAATGACTATAACCTGAATATCACCAGATATGTGGATAACACAATTCCTGAACCAAGGATTGATATAAGGGAGGCTTTAAAAAAGCTTCGCCGGCTTGAGAAAGAACGTGATGAGGCTGAGGCAAGGATGAATGCATACCTGAAGGAGCTTGGATATGAGTGAAGGAAGCAAGGTCTCTATGGAAGTTGAAATGGAAGACAAGAAAAGACCATATCGTGCAATACAGCCGGGTGAAATATTAAAAGAAGAGCTTGATGCACGTAGCTGGACCCAGGGAGATTTTGCAGAGATAACGGGTAAGCCTTTGCAGTCCATTAATGCAATAATAGCCGGTAAGAAGACAATTATCCCGGAAACTGCTATCTTTTTCTCTGAAACACTGGGGACTTCCCCTGAGTTCTGGCTGAACCTTGAAGATTCGTATAGGAAGGATAAGGGATGAGTTCCATGAAGAGCGATCATCT
>QIJG01000272.1 GCA_003232715.1 Nitrospirota bacterium | reverse complement strand
ATCTTCTTCTTGGCCTCTTTTTCACCAAGTTTCTCAACGAAATCCTTGTTGATGACCTGCATTGCTTCATGTGTCCTCATAATGATCGGACCTTTGCCCAGCTTCATGTCTCTCATCATCAGATGGTTCCTGATGGCGGTACCCATCATGTCGACATAGATACCGTACTTGGCCTTTGCCTCTGTAAGGGCCTCTTCATTTGCACAGTAGTCTTCACCAAGGCTGTTGGTTGCCTTTGCCTTGAAGAAGAGGAACCATGCTCCGACAGGACCATAGCCGTCCTTGAATCGTGCAGGGACAAACCTGTTTTCCATCATCGTCAGCTCGGCGCCAACCTGCATACCAAGGGCATAACCTGAACCGGCATTCCATACAGGATACCATGCCCTGCCCTTCCCTTCTTCAGATGACCTTGGCTTGAAGACGTTAACCGCTCCACCGGCACCAAGGCATATTGCTTTAGCCTTAAAGAGATATATCTTATTTTCTCTCACGCTGAAACCGGCTGCTGCTGCAACCCTGTTCTTAACATTGGCATCCTTAAACAGTTTAACGATAAATACCCTTTCAAAATGGTTCTGCTCCATCCCGGTTGCCTGCCTGTTGATCTCGAGGGCCTTCTTGGCAGCCTCTGCAACGATAACCTTGTAAGACTCACCGTTGATCATGATCTGCCATCTTCCGGACCTGACAGGTGTTCCACCGTCCTTCAGCATCGGCTTGCCGGCATCCTTTGACTGAAAACCGTCAAGAGAGAAACCGTCATCACCTTTCTTCCAGATAGGGAGTCCCCACTCCTCAAAAAGGTGGACTGAATCGTCAACATGCCTTCCAAGGTCATAAACCAAGTCTTCCCTGATTATACCCATAAGGTCGCCCCTGACATACCTGACATAGTCTGCAGGGTCGTTCTCGCCCATGTAGGTGTTGATAGCTGAGAGACCCATGGCAACAGCACCGCTTCTGTCGGTTGCCGCCTTGTCAATCATGGTTATCCTGATTCCCTGAGGAGTTGCCCAGCGTGTAGCTTCATAAACAGCTCCACAAGCGGACTACCACCACCGATAACGAGGAGATCGGTCTCAACCTCAATAACCTCAGGCTTCTCGCAATATGAAAATGTACATGTTTCTTTTTCCATGTTTAAGCCTCCTTAAATTACTTTATTGTGGGCAATGTTACGCCAGCACCCTGCTGGGTAAAATGTCCGGGCTCCTTGATTTTTGAAATATCAGCCTCAGGTTTCCCTCCATAAGGATCAACAGAACCTTCCGCAGTTGTCCTGATCGGGAATTTAAACCTCTTCAGTGTACCGTTTCTGAACTTGACCGTCCACATAATAGCGTCGGTACCCCTGAGAGGAATAACATTTCCACCAAGGGGATTGAAATCCTGATACCCCCTGACTTATAGCCTGCTGAGGGCAGATCTTAACACAGTTGTAACACTCCCAGCACTGATCAGGCTCCTGATTCCATGCCTTCATCCTGTCGCGATCGAGCTTCATCAGGTCATTGGGACAGATGTACATACATGCCGTCCTTTCCTGCCCTTTGCAGCCGTCGCACTTTTCAGTAATTACATAACTTGGCATACTGAATACCTCCTCACATTAGATTTAGGTTTTACAACAAATAACGAAAAAATCGAGGTCCTCTACACCTCCCTTCACTTAATCCTGGAGATTGACGAGTATAATTTTTCAATTGTCAATCGAAAATCATCAATCCTTTTATGCTCCCTCTGCGTACTTGTGCATCTTTATTTCAACCTTCTCTGAAAGCCCCTGATAATACTCGCTCAGTATCTTCAGGACCTCCGGACGGCTGAACTTGTCTGAAACATCTTCACCCTCCGACAGCATCTTCCTCAGCTTTGTACCGCTCAGTATCAGCCTGTCTTCCTTGCTGTGCGGACATGTCTTCATTGATGCCATACCGTCACACTTGTAACAGTAGAATGTCCAGTCGATCTTGAGGGGCTTTGTCTCAAGCGCGTCCTCGGGTATTTCATCAAATATCTTCTGAGCATCAAATGGCCCGTAATAATCACCCACACCGGCGTGGTCACGACCGACTATCAGGTGGCTGCAACCGAAGTTCTGCCTGAAGAGTGCATGCAGGAGGGCCTCTCTCGGACCTGCATATCTCATATCCAGAGGATAACCGCCAACTGTTATTGTGTCCTTAACATAGTAATTTTCAATAAGGGTATCTATGGAGGTCTGCCTGATATCTGCCGGAATATCCCCGGCCTTGAGCTGTCCGAGAAGCATATGAATATAGACACCATCACATATCTCTATGGCGATCTTTGTCAGGTACTCATGAGAGCGGTGCATCGGGTTGCGGGTCTGGAAGGCTGCAACAGTCGACCAGCCCTTGTCCTCAAAATTCTTTCTTGATTCCTCGGGCCTCATGTAAACACCCTTGTATTCTTCAGGGAACCTTCCCTCGCTCAGCACCTTGACAGGCCCGGCAAGGTTTACCTCTCCCTGGGCCATCACCTTGGCAACACCAGGATGCTCGATATCGTCGGTCCCAAAGACCTTCATGCACTCATGTACCTTGTCTATGGTGTATTTCTCTTTCACCGTCATTGTTGCCATTATCTCGGCGCTCTCTTCATCTACCAGGGCAACATCCTCTCCAATCCTGATACTGTCTGCATTGCCCTTTGTGGTGGAAAGCGTGATAGGGATCGGCCAGAAGGTTCCATCCGTCATTTTATATTCATCACATACGCCCTTCCAGTCTTCATATCCCATAAAGCCTTCAATGGGGGTGAATCCGCCTATCCCCATCATTATAAGATCGCCGGTCTCCCTTGAGGTCATCATCACATCGGTAAGGGTCCTGGCTCTTTCTTTCTCTTCTTTCAGCTTATCGCCCTCAAGCAGCAGGGGCTTAAGCTTTTTCTCTTTACCGTGTGGATTTACCAGTGCCATAAAATCCTCCTTAGTTATTTAGTCATTGTCATACAAAGACGAAAGCTTACTAAACAGTCTCCGCACCTTACACTTCTCCCTTATCCACCCAGGATAGAGCAGATCCTGGCAAAGATCTCCTCAATATCCCCGGTACCCTCAACGGTCTTTAAAATACCCTTATTTTTATAGTATTCGATAAGGGGGGCTGTCTGGGCCTCGTAGACTTCAAGTCTCCGGCTAATGGTCTCCTCCTTATCATCATCCCTCTGATAGAGTTCTCCACCACATTTATCGCAGACTCCTTCTTTCTGAGGGGATGAGAAATAGATATTGTACATCTGACCGCACTGCCTGCAGGTTCTCCTTCCGGTGAGTCTCTTCATAAGAATATCCATATCAACATCTACACAGAGGGCAACCTGAAGGGGAATATTTGTCTCGTTAAGCACCTTGTCAAGCACTTCCGCCTGAGCGGTATTACGGGGGAACCCGTCAAGGATAAAACCTTTTTTGCAGTCGTCCCCGGTAAGTTTTTCCTTAACAAGACCGATTACTACCGAGTCAGGGACAAGCTCTCCCTTATCCATATAAGATTTTGCTTCTTTTCCGAGGGTGGTACCGTCTGCAACGGCTTTTCTGAGGATATCGCCAGTGGATATCTGGGGAATACCATGCTTTTCAACAAGCTTCTTGGCCTGTGTCCCCTTCCCTGCTCCAGGTGCACCAAGTAGTACTATTCTCATAAAATACCTCCATTATATAGATTTTTGGTTTACGTATCAGCTCAGGAAACTCACTATAGTACATAAAGAAAAAGTTTTATTTCAAGAAAAAAATTACAATCACAACATAAGATTTTCTTATATTTTTGATGGTTTTTTTCCGATTAAGACAAAATCATGCCATGAGGGG
>QIJG01000252.1 GCA_003232715.1 Nitrospirota bacterium | reverse complement strand
TGTCAGCCATGGTATATGCCTCTATAATATCATGAGTAACGAGTATAACCGGGATATTGAACTTCCTTCTTACATCTTTCAGAAGCCTTCTCATCTCAAGACGTATGGGGTTATCAAGGGCGGAAAATGGTTCATCCAGGAGCAGAGCTCCGGGGTTTCCCATAAGGGCCCTTGCAAGGGCGACTCTCTGCTTCTGACCACCCGATATCTCAGCCGGAAAACTTCTTTCGAGTCCCTCAAGACGGAAAAGCCCGACTATTTCTTTAACCCCTGCCTTCCTCTCATCCCTGCAGAGCCCCCTTGCGCCATACAGGATATTATCCTTCACCGTCATGTGAGGGAAGAGGGCAAGGTCCTGGAATACGTAGCCAAAGGGCCGCCTCTGGGGGGGAAGGTCTATCTTCATGGCACTGTCAAAGAGGACGTTGCCATTCAGGTGTATTGACCCGGAGTCAGGCTCCATAAGACCCGCAATCAGTTGCAGGGTCATGGACTTTCCCGCACCTGAAAATCCAAAAAGCACGGCCATGCCGTCTTCAACCTCCCACTGCACATCAAGGGTAAATCCCCTCACCTTCTTTAACAGGTTTACAGATAACCCCATCAGACAGCCCTCATTCCAACCCTGTTTGTTATATAAAGGAAGAACCCGGAGATCAGCGTAAGAAAGAGGACCATAAAGTTCGCCGTTGACCATTCGCCGCTGTTTGCCAGCGTATATATGGCAAGGGGCATGGTATCCGTCCTGCCGGGGATATTGCCTGCTATCATCAACGTGGCGCCAAACTCTCCAAGGGCCCTTGCAAAAGAGAGGACAACCCCGGCAATTATGCCTTTCCTGGAGAGCGGCAGGATGACCTTAAAGACTGTCTCAAGCTCCGAATGGCCCAGGGAATATGAGGCGTTTATAAGGTTTTTATCAACAGACTCTATTGCTGCCCGTGCGGTCTTTATCATCAGGGGCAGGGCCACTACAAAGGAGGCAAGTACCGCAGCATACCATGTAAACATGATGCTCCACCCCGTCAGGTCATAAAAGAACCTTCCGATGAAGCCGTTCCTTCCGAAAAGGATAACGAGATAATAACCCGTAACCGTGGGAGGCAATACCAGGGGGAGGGTGATAAGGATGTCCAGCAATACCCTGCCCCTGAAATCCTTTCTCGCAAGTATATAGGCAACAGATATCCCCACAAGCATCACCAGCACAGTGGCCACGGTTGCCACCTGAAGGGACAGTCTCAATGAAAACAGGGTAGCATCATTTATGGCACTCAAGGTCTCTCCTTCCCCAACGGTTTAAATCCGTCATTCTTCAGTATTTTTTGGCCATTCTCTGAAGTGACCATGTCAATAAATTCCCCTGCCAGTGCTTTACTCCCCGTGCCCTTCACAACTGCTGCAGGATAGACCACGGCACTGTGGCTCTCAGCCGGCACTTCGGCGGCAATTTTCACGTCATCAGGTCTTGTCCCTGCGTCAGAGGCATACACCATACCTGCATCCACCTCTCCGCGGGCCACATAGTCAAGCACCTGTCTTACATTTCCGGCAAAGATCAGTTTATCCCTGAGCTTACCCCAGAGCTCAAAGTGTTTCAATACCTCTTTAGCGTATTCCCCTGCCGGGACTGTCCCCGGATTCCCTATGGCGATTCTCCTTACCCCCGCATTCAAAAGACCGAGGAGGGAGCTGACCTGAAGCCTGGAGGTTGAGGGCACAATCAGGACAATGCTGTTGCCCGCAAAGTTGCGCCTTGAGGCCTTTATTATCAAGCCCTTTCTCTCCAGGTTGTCCATATACCGCACCGAGGCAGAGGCAAATACATCAACAGGGGCTCCGGACTCTATCTGCCTGCTCAGGGTACCGGAGCCTGCAAAATTAAAATAGACCTTCACCCCCCTGTGTTTCGCTTCAAACACCCGGCCTATATCTTCAAAGGCATTTTTCAGACTCATGGCAGCAGATACGGTCAGGGACTCTGTTGCCTCTGCATAACGACCTCCGAGGACAAGGAATGATAAAAAACACAACAGTATGGACAAAGAAAAAATCCGCCTGAATTCAAGACTACGAAACCATCTCACAGTAGTCCTCACCAATCATTGCATTTATCACCTCAAGCTCCATATCCTTATCTTCACCGATGGTGCCGAATGCATCCGCCCTGCATTGCCTGCAGTGGGTCATCTGGGGTATATGCTGCCTGCACTCATTACGCAGCCTGTTTATCACCTCACGTGAGGGCCGCTGAAGGCCTTCAAATTCAGCCTGCGGAATGAGGGGAATTATATTCTGAAGCTCAGCTCCTTTTCTGCCGGCAAGCCATGCGATAAATGGAATCTCCTTATCATTAACTCCCGGGATCAGAACAGTGTTGACCTTCACAATAAGCCCTGCCTCAATGGCCTCTCTGAGTCCCCTCCATTGATTGCACAAAAG
>QIJG01000019.1 GCA_003232715.1 Nitrospirota bacterium | reverse complement strand
GGGCACTCTTTACAGTGCCCTTCAGTTTTTGTGATCCCTGAAGCGCACCCATCTTGTATTTTACCGAGATATCCAGTATCGACATCTCGGGGGTCCTGTAATTGAGCAACACAGTGCCCGTTGCACTAAGGTCCACAGGCCCCTTTATCGTCAGGTCCTTTATTAACAGCCGTCCGTTGTCTATGTCGCCGCTGCCGCTCACCTCTTTCAGGAGGATGTCGCTTCCTGAGGCAGGGATTTTGAAGTTTTTTACGAGTAATTCTATCTTTCCATCCTTTACCTGGTCCTGTCCGACAAGAATATGTCCTTTCCGTCGCCAAGTATTTTATTATGGAAGTTCCTGATATCAAAGACCAGGTCAAGGAGGCCGTCCTTCTTCAGGACCTGAACCCTGGCCCCATTGGTTGTAATGTACCCGATAGCTCCCTTGAAAATGTAGGCCAGGGGTGTAACCCTTAAAGTAACGTTATCGAGTGCAAATACCTCCTTGCCCCTACCTATTGATACGTTTGAGAAGGATACCTTTAAGGCGGAGGCATCCGACAGCTCATACTCCAGATGTATCCTGTTCCCTTTTGTCAGGGTTTCAAGTGCTCTGGAATAGAGGACATCATAGGGCAGGAATAGATAGATACCTATCAGAAAGGAGGCTAAAAAGAGCAGGACCTTCTTCATTTTATCTTCTCTATCTGCATATTCAGGTCAGCATATCCGGGGTCATCGAACCTCTTTGATATTGAGAAGGCCCTGACCTGTATGTTCGAGAATTCACCGGCAACTTTAAGCACCTCAACTATTTCCGTAAAGTTCAGCCCCTGATAAAGCACGCTTACACCTTCAACACTGCCGGGAATTGGTTTTACCGTGGCGATCCTGTCCGAGAGGTTCAGTTTATTCCCCGAACTCTGGACAAATGAGAGCAGACCCTCCTGCAGTCGCTTTGCTCCTTTATCTTTACTTGAAAGATGTTTGTACTTTTCAGCCATTGAATATATCTTTTGATACTGTTTCTGTACAGCATCCTTGTCTTTCAGTAATTGTCCTTCTTTGGCAGAGAAGAACATATAGGTAGCGGCAAAAATTATTATTATGATCAGCACTGATATGCCGGCTCTTTCCTTCATTCTTTAAACCTCGCAGTGATTATAAAATTTACCCCTTTCTGCTGCTGAACCTTTGCGGATTCTATAACAAACTTGACCTTGAGGGTCCTGGAGAGGCTTTCAGATGCCTTATCCAGTGACTGCAGATTCTTTATGGTTCCCTTTATTCTTATCAACTCCTGATTGACGTTAAGGTCTTCTACAGCTGCATCCTCATTAAAAGAAGTGCTCATGGCAGAGAGTATCTTCAGCGGCTCTATATTGCTGGCCCCCTGTTTCTTCAACTGACTTATCCTGAAAAGAAGCATACCGTAAGGGTCGGGATTATCCGCTATCTTCATTGATGAATATATGCCGTCCATTGCCTTTTCATAGACCTTCAGATCCTCTTTCAGGGGAATGGTCTTCAGGAAAAGGGCGATGACAAAGACAAGATATATGGCACCCCAGAATATCAGGTCTTTTTTCATGGCGGCAAGGGACCACCCCTCCTGTTGCCCGATCAGCTTTAAGTTAAGCTCCTTACTCCTCCCTTTGACAATAGTCCGGTCAAGCCACTGCAGCACCTGTTTCCTCTCCTGCCCTTAAACTCCTTTAAATCATTGGCAGGGGGATATCCCTCTGTATTGCCGGCAATATGGAGAAATCCGTTGTCATTCTTCAGCAGGGTAGTATTGTCTGTCCTGAGCACAAAATTCCCCTCTTCAGACAGGAGGGCAATCAGGGAGGCAGTGGTGACTATACTTGCAGAATTAAAGAGTTCAGGATACTTTTCAATGAGTCCGCTCAGGTCCTCAAGGTATAAGAAAGCCATAACAGGCGAGGTATTTACAAAGCCGAACCTCTCCTGAATTACACCCTCAGGGAAAATGCCCGAGAGATAAAGCCTTACCATTTCCTTGAGATTCCCGCTCTTTACCGGTTTGATATCAGAGGATATCAGGTTAACCAAGTCATCCTGTAATACGAGAATATAACCTTTCTGGGAAGGCAGCTCCCCGGTAAGCGGGACTGTCTTCTCGCTATAGGTTGCGCCTTCGCGGGAGCAGACCACTATGTGGTCTTCATAAAGAAAGATTATCTTGTCCGGAGACATAGAACTCCTCTGCTTCCTCAAAGTATTTAAGTATTTTAATCTTTCCCGAACCTCTTTTTACAATCGCGCCAGCCCTGGTCTTTGTGCCCCCCACTTCCGCCTCTGTAAAGATATAGAAGAGGGAACTGCTGACGGTTATATAGGGTTGGATGGCGAGATATACATCATCCGTCATCCCGGGGACCTTTCTTATCTGAGAGATATCTTTAAAGGGCTTTGATTCCCTGTATTTGATTATTGCCTCTGTAAGGGGTTCGATCTCGGGCAGAAAGGCGGCCAGGACGGATTCCCCGGCAAAGTTAATATTTATCTTACCCGCTGTATCCTCTACCGTGAAATATCCGAGCAGGTTTCTGGGGAGACTGGAGAATCCGGGAAGGAGCCTCAGTTCACCAAGGCTGTATGGCCTCAGGTTGCGCAGGGATTCTATGTCAAGTTGCTCTGCTGTACCGGCGAGCAGTCCTTCCACTGCATCCTCCGTCCTCCTTCTCAGTTTTTCATTTCTGGAAGAGACCTCTGTAATGGCTATCCTGCTGTTGAGCGGAACCACAACGATGCTTATATACCCCTCGGAAGTAGGAATGGTGGGCAGAGTGGCCCAGAGCTCTTCAGATGAATCATAGGAATTCCTGTCATCCTCCAGAAGCCTGGTAATTCCCTTTATTACAGAGTCGCAGTAGATATAACCCTGCTGAATCTTCTGCGCTGAGGCTACCTCGTCATACTGGGCCACAACCTTTTCGTTTTTAAGCAGTAAAAGGGAAAGGGAGGCGGCAACAACGATAAGAACCGCTATCAGGACAGAGCCGTTCACCTTTAATAGAGGGTTTCTTTTCAGAGGAGTCTCCCCCCCGTGATAATCCATTTTTTGCCGCCGTAGACGTATTCCATCCTGACCACATCTTTACCCACAAACTGCTCTTTCCAGCCCTCTTCAGAAGGGGACAGAAACTTCAGCTCGCCCACTTTTTCAAGGAGTCTCATCCTCAGATTTACTCCCTTTTTCTTTTCAGACTCTTCCCTGTACAGATACCTTTCCCCATCCACCTTGTCCACAAAATACGTTACCATCACAGGAAAAGAGGAGTTGGAATAAAGGGAATGCGTTGATTTAAAGGTTATTTCCGTACCGAAAATGGTGTTTTGCATGGAAGGGAGCCCTATCATGGTCCTCAGGTCCGCCTGAAAGAGATTGCTCAGTCTGACGTAACTCATCACTCCCCTGAGCCTGTCGTCAAGTGCCCTGTCCGTGCTAAAGACCGTGTTCATGGAAGAGTAAAGCCCGGCGAGAACGAGCGCACTTAATGCAAGTGCAATAAGCACCTCAAGCAGGGTCATCCCCCTATCTGTAGAAATTATAAACAATTTCCGCTTCATCTTTTTTTAGTGTAAGGGTGTATTCCTTTATGTATGAAATTCCCAGGGAACTTTCAGTAACCTTATACTTTACTCCTTCATATCCTTTCAGTTTAACAAGCCCTGGCGTTGGTTCTATGTCCTGTTCCATGTACAGGGTATAAAAGATATCGCCTCCTGCCTCGAGCAGTTCGATCTTTCTCAGGGTATAGCCGGTTGTGTCAATGTTTGATTTCAGAAGCATGAATATACCTGACAGGGAAATTGCCAGCACAACCATGGCGATCAGGACCTCAAGCAGAGTAAATCCCCTGTTTCTCATCCCCTTAACTCAACATCTGCAAGCAGTGGCTGGCTGACAAGCTTGCTGTTGTCGGAGAGCGTTAACTCAAAATAATCGATTATACCTGCAGGGTAGGCCTTTACTGTAACCGAGAGTTTATCCGCCCGTTTGTCATTGACCATGGCATCCAGTACCGTCAGGCCGTCAGGGAGCTTGAATTCCTCGTCTTCCATACGGAAACTCCCGCTGCCCATGATAAAGGTAATCTCTTCGGCCCTCCCGGATTCTCCGG
>QIJG01000122.1 GCA_003232715.1 Nitrospirota bacterium | reverse complement strand
GTTAATGACAAATCATGCTCATCTACTTGTCCGAAGTGGACCGATAGATAGAGGTGGAATACATCTCCTCTGCATTCATTGAACTCCTTACAAGTGGACCCGAGGCAACAGAGCTGAAGCCGAGCTTAAGTGCCGTTTCCCGGTACCTGTCGAACACCTCGGGATGGATATACTCAACAACAGGCAGGTTCTCCCTTCCCGGCCTCAGATACTGCCCGATAGTCAGTATCCTGCAGCCAGCACTCCTCATGTCTCTCATCACAGAGGCCACTTCATCAGATGTCTCTCCGAGCCCGACCATCAGGCCTGACTTGGTGGGTATAGAAGGGGCCATCTCACTTGCCGCTGTCAGCACTTCAAGGGACCGCATGTAAACTGCCTGGGGCCTTACCTGAGAGTAAAGGCGCGCTACGGTCTCGATATTGTGGTTGAATACATCAGGGCCGGCATCAAGCACAATCTTTAGTGCCTCCATGCTTCCAAGAAAATCAGGTGTAAGAACCTCTATCCCGGCCTTCGGGAGATGGCGTCTCACCATCCTTATTGTCTCTGCA
The DNA here is from genome assembly GCA_003232715.1 of Nitrospirota bacterium. Classification (GTDB taxonomy): domain Bacteria; phylum Nitrospirota; class Thermodesulfovibrionia; order Thermodesulfovibrionales; family JdFR-85; genus BMS3Bbin07. The sequence continues at coordinate 2,909 of QIJG01000122.1, read as the reverse complement.
AACCGACCGGCGCCTCCGTCAGGCAGGTCATCACGGGTAACAGAGGTTATAACCACATATCGCAGTTCCATCTCCTTTGAGGCAAGTGCGATTTTTTCGGGTTCCAGAGGGTCCGGCAGGGCAGGGCGGGAAGAATCAACAGAGCAGAAACCGCAGTTCCTTGTGCAGGAGTCTCCAAGTATCATAAATGTGGCTGTAGGTTTCGAGAAACAGAGTCCCTTGTTCGGGCATCTGGCCTCCTCACAAACAGTGGAAACACCATGGGACCGGAGAACCTTTTTTGTTTTGTGTTCGCCAATGATGTTTCCGGTCTTTATCCATTCAGGGAGTCTCATAGTAGTTGTGGTTAAAATGATACACTTGAGCCTCTTGCAAAAGTCTGAAAACATAGCAAAATGTCATTCTGAACTTGTTTCAGAATCTAATAAAAATAATAAGTTAAGAGACCCTGAAACAAGTTCAGGGTGACAAATATAAGACTTTTGCAAGAGCCTCACTTATTAAAAATATTGAAAAAGTCCATCACTGTCATTGCGAGGAGTATAGCGACAAAGCAATCTGTTTTAAAATCAGACGAATAGAGATTGCTTCGCTCAGCTCGCAATGACAAAACTTCGATTTCAGACTTTTTACGACTTCATCAAAGCAGATTTTAAAACTTTAAGGGTAGGTGGGTATTTAATGGTGCCTGCAGAAACTGCAGGCACCTCCGGTAGGGTCAGTCTAACCTGACAACGTTTGTAGCCTTGGGCCCTCTTTCGCCTTCAACAACGTCAAAGGATACCCGCTGGCCTTCTGCGATAGTCTTGAACCCATCCCCCTGAATAGAGGAGTAATGAACAAAGACATCTTCCCCATCATCCTTCTGGATGAACCCGTAGCCTTTGGTTTCATTGAACCACTTAACCTTTCCTTCAAAAGACATACGACAAAAGCCTCCTTTTAAGATACTAACGCCTGATAACAACAGGTTTCTTTTTTATACATGGTTAAGGGCATTAAAGTCAAGTGAAAAATGTTTGGTTCAGTGTCAACCACATTTTTATTTTTGGTATAAAAAATAATACAATAAAGGACATGACAGGACTTATTGAATCCCTCAATATATCATCCTCTCCCTATGTTAATGCTGCAATCTCTGTTCTGGCCTTTGTGGTGGTGGCAAAGATTGTTGACTTATTTGTGGACAGGGTTCTGCGCCGGTTTTCAAGTTTCACGAAAACAGAGATTGACGACATAATAATAGACCTTATCCATTATCCGATATTCCTGACCATAATCCTGATTGGCCTGATTAATGCCGTTTTGTACCTCAAACCACCTCAGAAGATTATGTTTTATTCGAATGGCTTGCTTTATACGGTAATTACCTTAATCTGGACTATAACCATAATAAGAATAAGCAGGCTGATAGTGAAACATAGCATCAACAAGGTATCCGATGTGACCGGGCTGGGCAGGGATATTATACCTCTGGTTGAAAACATCGCCAAAATTACCATAATAATCGCCTCACTAACCGTAATACTCTCTTACTGGAAGATAAACATCACCCCCATTATCGCCTCAGCCGGGCTTGCAGGGGCTGCCGTGGCCCTTGCAGCAAAGGATACGATAGCCAACTTTATCGGGGGTGTCAGTGTCTTTATAGACAAGCCATTCAAGATCGGTGATTACATTGTGCTGGATGGGGGGGAGCGGGGGGAAGTTGTAGCAATAGGGTTAAGAAGCACGAGGATCAAGACAAGAGATGATATATTGATAGCCATACCGAATGCGATCGTTGCAAATACAAAGATTATCAATGAAAGCGCGCCGGTGCCGAGATTCAGGGTAAGGATACCGGTTTCAGTGGCCTACGGAAGCGATATTGACCTTGTTGAAAAAACCCTGCTCGGCATTTCCCTTGAGAATAAAAACGTTCTTGATTCTCCTGCCCCAAGGGTAAGGTTCAGGGAATTCGGGGATTCATCCCTGAGATTTGAACTCCTGTGCTGGGCCAGGGAACCCGCTGTGAGGGGGCTGACAATTCACGAGATAAACAGCTCCATATACTGGAAATTCAAGGAGACCGGGATAAAAATTCCATTTCCGCAAAGGGATGTTCATATTTACAGGGAAGACTCTTCAGGAAGCTGATTGGAACACTGAAATGAGGCAGAATAAACCATCCCGAAAGCTTTCGGGAAGGCACAGAGAAAAAACAAGATATTTTCGGGAACTCTTCAGGAAACTGAAAATGAATGACAGAAAAAAGATACTTGTCAGGGGTGTAAACTGGATAGGTGATGCTGTGATGACATTGCCTTCCGTCAGGGTTCTGAGGGCTGAATATCGTGATTCAGAGATTCATCTCATGGGGAAGAGGTGGGTTGCCCCGGTATTCGGGAGGGACCCGAATATAGACAGGTTTGTTGAATATAAAACGGAATATAGCGGCGTTATAGGAAAACTGTCAGCCTCCGGGGACTTAAGAAAGGGCCGCTATGACTCTGCCTTCCTCTTTCAGAATGCCTTTGATGCCGCCATACTCATACCGGAAAGAATCGGTTATAACCGTGACGGAAGGGGTTTTTTATTAAGCAGGCCTATCCCTGTAACAGCAGAGACAAAACGGCTCCACCATGTCCTTTACTACCTGAACCTCCTGAGGGGCGCCGGCCTTAAGGCCGTGTACAGACTTCCGTGGATATACCTGGAGACTCATGAACGAATAAAGGCTGCAGAGGTGCTGGAAGGCTTATGCAGACCCGTTGTTGTATTAAATCCGGGAGCCACCTATGGATCGGCAAAGAGATGGCCGGAGGAGAGCTATGCAGGCCTTTCCGGGATGATAATCAGGAGGCTTGGCGGAAGTGTAGTGTTAACGGGATCCGAGGCTGAAAGAGGTATAGCAGATAAAATAAGGG
>QIJG01000105.1 GCA_003232715.1 Nitrospirota bacterium | reverse complement strand
ATAAAAGTCAGGATCAAGCAAATCCTGGAAGACATAGAGCAAAAGCCAGAAAGGAAATAAGAATTGCATTGAGTTAGGGGTCTACACATTTGACACACATTTGACAGGGCCAAGCCCTGTCACCAAGGAACCAGACGCAACGGCAAGGGCTTGGATATCCCGACACGTTTGGCCCGGCAGATATACTCTGCCACAGTGCTCCGTGCAATACAGTACAGCAACTCTTTGCCACTTGTCGCTCTCTGAGACCCTGTCCTATCTTTAGTCGTTCCTTTACCTTTCGCATGGTCAATCTCTCCGCCGGCATCTGTTCCTCCTCTTTTCAATTTGAAAAAGCATGTCGGTATTTTGCTTAGAGTTCTTTCCATCTCTACCCCGGCCGCCTTCCCTTGGAATGGGTGGCCAGGCTGCTTCGGAATATGCAAAATCAGGAGATTTACCCTGCTGAGTTTTTGAAGCAATTTGACATAGCTGCCGTCTGCCCTTGCTATCTTCAGTTCCTGAAATAGCCGTGGCACTCTCACATTGTATGTACTTATCCCCGCCCTGCAGGCACTCACTCCAAGGGCACAGGCAATATAGGTCTTGCCGACCCCAGTGGAGCCGGTAATGATTACTGCCAGGCTACTCTCTTTATTAATTCTTCTTGATTGATCAAACCCGTCTGTAAATAAGGAACTAAACTATTACTGTGTCGAGTATTCAACCCTGAGGATACTCTGGATTCAAAGTCAGAAGGCCATCTGCCCTTGCTATGTCATTAAGTCTTTTATCAGAGGAGACGAATATAAGATCATTCAGTCCCAGGTTTAAAGCGACAGCTAATTGGATACTGTCAACTGGCTTCATATACCTCTTCAGAATAAGGCCCTCGGCCAGAACCATATCGTCAGATGTGACATCCAGGATTTTGATATCAAATTCAGTTGCATCCTTATAAAAGAAAGAGCGTTGCAGGTAAAACTGTTCTTCTGTGGTAACCTTATCGATTTCAAAGAGTCTTTTAAGATTTGATATTACCTCAATAATACTTATAGAGGTAATAAATACTGGTTGGGTGGTATCTTCAACTATCCGGCAGATAATGTCCGTGCCTTGTTCGGGCTGGTATCTCTTAAACAGAGCACTCGTATCTATGAAAAAGGACGACAACTATCGCTTTTCCCTTTCCTCGATAACTCTTTTAGAAAGAGAAATGCCGATGTTTGACAGACTTTGCTGGACCTCTCTCAAAGAAACCTTCACCTCCGGTAGTTTTTTCAGATGTCTATGGAGTTTTGAGCTTATATGTGGCTTGCTTTTGGCTTTTTCAATAACTTTTGGCATTACTACTAACCTCCTGTATGCTACAGTTAACAAAGGCAGAGTTTAAAGGTCAAGAATAAGACAGCTTCGTATATTTTGTATATTATAACAATTTGTATTATAAAAACCATGGGTGGCCTATGCAAATTAACACAGCACAGCACAAGCACAGGGGTCTACACATTTCGATTTAATCTCTTATGGTGCGGAGTACAATAAAAATTGGAACTTAGTCCCATTGAAATAGTTTACATTGGCGGCCTTGTCGTTCCGTCAGACAGGAGTTTAAGAGATAAGCCGTCACGGTAGGCTGAAAGCCAGTATTGACGGGCGATCAGCCGTGTTTTTGCTGTAAGACCCCACAGTCATCCACATAGTGGCCAAAGGCCGATAGGACTTCGGCTTGGGTCTTCGTGGGAATCTCAAGGCAGCGTTTTGGTTTTCTTGCATTGTTGCTCAATCCGCAACTTCAACGTTGTTACTTACTATGCAAAACTCTTGACAGATAAGCGAATAAAGTTAATGAAATTGCAGGATTCTATCATGCTCTGACAGTCAAGAACAACAGGGGGCAGGTCTCAACATTCAACATAACAACCTGCTACCACACATTTCTCCTAACTTCATACCTTTAACATGCCCGTGAACAGCACTATAGTCCTTAAGGGAGCATCTCTCCTTTCAATCTTTGAAGCCTGGAGGGATTGGCTGCATCCGGCCGTTTTTCCTGCAATGATTCCGCCTTCAGGGGTAATTACTGAATTCCGAGATGCCCAAGGTTTTAACAGCCTCAAAGTCAACGTAGTCAACAGGATTGCCCCCGTTATTTTCATAAAAACTCCAAGTATTTAAGATGAGACCTGCAGGACTTTTTTTCGAGCCACACGGGAACAAGTTATTCGATATCCGGGAAAAACACTTGACAGTTATTGCTTAAACTGGCTATACTTCTTTCCAGTTCAAGCAATTATCGGAAACTTTCGTGACCAGAAGGAGATGGCATGATAGAGACCCTGAAGTCAATCATTCTGGATTTTCAGGAAGTTGAACTCGAAACGGGGGTGCCCAGGCGTTTGAAGGTCAAGACGGTCCCGGGCAAGGCCACTGTATGTATGGGGGTACGCCGCAGCGGAAAATCGACCTATCTGTTCCAGGTGATCAAGCGACTCCTGAATAACGACGTTCCTCGTGAAAACATCCTGTATCTGAACTTCTTTGACGACCGCCTCCACAACCTTCGCCAGTTTGGGCTCGGATTGATCACCGAGGCCTATTATTCGCTCTATCCGGAGAAGAAGAATACGGAAACGGTCTACTGCTTTTTTGACGAGATTCAGGCGGTCGACGGGTGGGAGCCTTTTGTGGACCGCCTGATGCGAACCGAAAAGTGTGAAGTCTACATCACGGGCTCGTCGGCCCGGATGCTTTCAAAGGAAATCGCCACGCAGATGCGCGGTCGGGCTTTGTCCTGGGAGCTCTTTCCTTTCTCTTTCAGGGAATTCCTGGATTACAAGAGGATCAATGCCACCCACCTCTCAACAAAGAAAAGACTTCTCGTACAAAAGGCGTTTGATGAGTATTGGGAAACCGGCGGGTTCCCGGAAGTCGTTGGGCTTGACCGATACCTGCGAATAAAAATCCATCAGGAATACTTTCACGCCATATTGTTCCGGGACCTGGTTGAGCGCCACAATATTTCACATCCCAGGGCTGTGATGGACCTCGCGCACCGGCTGGTAGATAACACGGCCTCGCTTTACACCGTCAACAGCTTGACCGGCTATCTGAAGTCGCTGGGGCACAAAGCTCCCAAAGCTGCCGTATCGGATTACCTGGAGTGGTTTGAAGACGCCTATTTTCTGTTTACCGTGCGGATATTCGATGCTTCCCTGGCGCGCAGCAAAACCAATCCCAAGAAGATATATTGCATCGACCATGCTCTGGTTACCTCGGTGGCGTCAGGCATTCTCGTCAACACCGGGCATTTGTTGGAGAACCTCGTGTTTACAGCACTCCGTCGTGTCACCCCCGATATCTATTACTATAAGACAAGGGGCGGCCTGGAGGTGGATTTCCTGGCACAGTTGCAGGACCGTTCGCGCATGTTGGTTCAAGTCTGCGACTCGATGGCCGAACCACAAACCAGGAAACGGGAGGTAGCGGCTTTGACCGAGGCAATGGCCGAATACGATTTGAAGTCCGGCACGGTTGTGACGCGGAATGAAGAGGACCAGATAAAAGTCGATGCAGGTAAGATAGATGTTGTTCCGGTATGGCGCTTCATGCTCAATCTGCCGGAATCCTGAGGCCGCCCCATCATGAACGACAGGGGGGCAGGTTTTAACATTCAACATAGCAACCAGCTTTCACATGGTCAGGTCACAAATGGGTTGGACTATGAGCCAAAGGTCTGTGCATAAACCAATTGGACATGGTATGGAACCAAAGGTTTTCTGGGGCATCAAAATGAAAGCAAAGCTGAGCGATCAGGAATTTATGCTGTTAGAGTTGCGTATGTTTCAAAACCTTTCTAAAGTGTACTATAGTGAAGGGTAATTTGGGGAGAAACGAGTAGTTCGTATATTAATTGTTAGAATTCAGAATAAATATGATTGACAATTGGTATAATTAAGGTATAATAATTATATATTATGGATTTTGAATTTGATGCCAATAAAAGC
>QIJG01000201.1 GCA_003232715.1 Nitrospirota bacterium | reverse complement strand
CCGTAGCAGGCATAAACGGAAAGAGATAAACGGCGATTATACCGAGGGCTTCGGCAATGGTATAGAGCGTATTGGATAGTCTTCCCTCATCGTTTTCTTTCCAGGGAACCGCACGCTGTATATATTCGTTTATCTCACTCATGACCTTCCACAACTGGGCAAGTGCATGGTGGAACTGGAGCTGTTTCAGAAAACCACCAAGGCTGTCCGAGACACCGGTAGTTGATTCTGCGCTAAACCACGCCTTGATCCTCTTCTCCAGGTCTTCCCTGTCCTTGCTGTCAATTGCCTCTGGAATTGTACCGTCCCTGTATTTTTCTATCATGGTCAGGGTACGGCTCAAGAGATTACCCAGGTCATTTGCAAGGTCACTGTTGATGCGGCCAATAAGTGCATCTTCGGAGAAATCACCGTCAAGGCCGAATGGAACCTCCCTGAAGAGGAAGTATCTGAAGGCATCCGCCCCGTATTTTTCGATCATTTCGTTTGGGTCAACCACATTCCCGACGGATTTGGACATCTTTCTTCCCTTTACAGTCCACCAGCCGTGGGCAAATATATTTCCGGGCAAAGGCATATCAAGAGCCATCAGCATGGTTGACCAGTAGACCGCATGGGTTGTCAGTATATCCTTGCCGACAATGTGATGATCAGCAGGCCACCAGGATTCGGCCCCAACGGGCGGGGCAAGGTAACTGGTTGCAGAATAATAATTAAGAAGGGCGTCAAACCAGACATAGGTCACATAATCCTCATCAAAGGGAAGGGGTACTCCCCATGGAAGCCTCTTTTTGGGCCGCGATATACAGAGGTCTCCAAGGTCCCTGGAGCTGAGAAAACCCATAACCTCATTCCGCCTCGTCTCAGGCAGGATGTATCCCGGATTGTCCTCTATATGCCTGATGAGCCTTTCCCTGTATTCAGACATGAGGAAAAAATAGTTCTCCTCCTCTATCTCCTCCACGGGCCTTCCGCATTCAGGGCAGTTACCGTCAAGCAGTTCCTTCTCTGTCCAGAACCTCTCATCAGGTGTGCAGTACCATCCCTTATAAACCCTTTTTACAATCCTGCCTCTCTGTTTGAGTTTTTCAAGCATCTCCCGGACAACACCCCTGTGTCCTTCATCTGTTGTCCTTATGAATGCATCATTTGATATATCAAGCCTTTTCCAGAGGTTTTTAAAATTTTTCACCATGATATCAGCATGTTCGCCCGCTGTAAGCCCCTTCTCCTCTGCCGCCTTCTGGACCTTCTGTCCGTGCTCATCCGTACCGGTAAGGAAGAAGACCTTCTTTCCCCTGAGACGGTTAAACCTTGCAAGGATATCAGCAGCAACCGTTGTATAGGCATGCCCGATATGGGGGATACCGTTTACGTAATATATGGGAGTGGTGACGTAAAATTTATTGTCCATCTCTACCTGTGTTTCCTCCTCTTTTTATTCTTGTGCCTGAAATAAGGCCTCTTCTTCCTGGCTGTCCCGGCCTTGTCTTCCTGGGAAGCATCAGGCTGCTTTGTCTCAATATCACCCTTTTCTGCAGACCCGGAGGTATCAGCGGATATCTTATCCCCTGCCACTGTCTCCGGAGATCCTGCCTCAGCACCGGAGGACCTGTCACTACCCGCACTATCACGCTCATTAGATGCCGGCCTTCTTTGCCTCGCAGGCCTCTTTCTCTCCTTAAACCCGCCACCAGCGGATGCTTTATCCCTTGCAGACCTGGATTCTTCCCTCTTTTTCACTGACGCAGGGGCATTATCCCCCTGCGTCAGTGATGACACAAGACTCTCCGAACTCTCCGAATTGCAATCTCCGCAAAGACACCCATTCATCGGGTCCTCGGGAACAACCTCATCAAGCCCCTCTGCCTGCCACTCATCATACTCATAGCCAAGGCAGCACATTAGCCTGCCGCATACACCGGAAAGCTTGACGGCATTCAATACCAGCTCCTGCTCCTTTGCCATGCGGATCGAGATAGGGGCAAAACTTGTGAGGAACGACCGGCAGCAAAACTCCCTGCCGCACACACCAATGCCGCCGATCAACTTTGACTCGTCCCTCACACCAATCTGGCGCATCTCTATCCGCGTTCTGAACCTGGACGCAAGGTCCTTGACAAGCTCCCTGAAATCAATCCTGCCATCGGCGGTAAAGTAAAAGATCACCCTCTTTCTGTCAAGGGTAGCCTCTGTACTTACAAGCTTCATCGGAAGCCCCCTTGCAGCTATCCTCTCAAGACAGTGACGCCTTGCCTCAACCTCAAGTTCGCTGTTGCTCTCCGCGGCCTTTAGGTCCTCTTCAGTGGACTTTCTGACTACCGGCTTGAGCTCCTTGGGGGGCTTTGCCGCAGGACCTTTCCTCTCACTCTCCTCATCCCGGGAATCATCCTTTTGATCCTGTGCATTCTCAGAAACCTCCTGCACAACCGTCCCACAACCACCTTGTCGCCCTTCTTCAGCTCAAGCTCTCCGGGGTCAAAACTGTATATCTTGCCGCACGGTTTAAACCTGACCCCGACAGCGGGGCGGGTCTTCACTCCATTTTCGTCTTTATCATTGACTGACACACTCATAACTCTCCCTCAAATCAGAATTAAATTACCGCAATACACAGAAAATCCCGGCGCTCCCGGCGTGCCCTGCAGTGAATCTCGTAATTGAACCGACATCAATCTAAAAATCTCCCCTTGCCCCTCTTTGCCAAAGAGGGGGATGATCCCTCCCTTTGGCAAAGGGAGGTCAGGAGGGATTTTTTAAATAATATGTCCACACTATTTTGAGACGATTAATCTTTATGTTACGCGATTAACAAACATCGATTTTATATAATTCGACACTATTGACGTATTCAGGTTAAACCTGAAATGAGCCATCAGGAGACTAACCTCTGAATAAAGTCTCAGTATCTCTTCCAGCTCCATACTCCTGCTGATTACGGATATCTCGCTTTCAAGCCATCTATTTATAAGCAATCCCCTGTCATTAGGGCTTATCTTCATCACTATCATATCCCTCAGCACCATCAGGAAGAGATTACACCACTGGTCCATATCAGTCCTGTCCTTCCATTGAAAAGACAACCCTCCCCCAACAATATCACGCACCATACAGGTAATCGCATCCCTCGCCATAGCCCCCTCTCCCTGAATAGCCACACCCGGGCGTCCCATTGAAAATGCCGCCAAATCGAGAGTCTCTGTATCAAGCCCGCTGACTTTCCTGCCGATAACCTCCCTGCAGTCACCAATACTCAGGGGTGAAAACCTCACCACAAAGCACCTTGACCTGATGGTATCCAGCAGCCTGTCAGGGGCCATTGTTATGAGTATTATCACACTGTCGGGCGGCGGCTCCTCCAGGGTCTTCAGAAATGCATTGGATGCCGACGGGTTCATGCACTCCGCACCATCTATTATAACCACTTTTTTCCTGCCCTCATAGGGTG
>QIJG01000047.1 GCA_003232715.1 Nitrospirota bacterium | reverse complement strand
CCGTCCCTCAGGTATAACCCTATAACGTCAAACCTGCCGCTTGCCCCAAGCATCTTGTGAACCTTCAGATAATAGAGTGCAAGTTTCTTCAGCCTCTCCCGCTTACGCCATGTAACAGCCTCAGAGGGATATCCGTACAGGAGACTCTGCCGGGTCTTTACTTCAACAAAAACAAAAGTGTCTCCGTCCCTGGCCACTATATCTATCTCTCCGATAGGGGTTTGGTAATTGGATGCCAGGATCCCGTAGCCCTTCTTTTTGAGGTATTTCACGGCAAAAGCCTCTCCCTCCTTACCGGTTTGATTCCTCACTTATCCCCTTTCTGACCTTTACAGCCCTGCCGTGTGCCTCAAGACCCTCCAGATCCGACAGGGTCTCCACCACTGAAGAGAGCCTCTGGAACGACTGCCTGCTGAAACTCAAAAGGCTTGATCTCTTTACGAAATCATACACTCCGAGGGGGGAAAAGAATCTGGCGGTTCCACCTGTCGGGAGGGTATGGTTTGGGCCTGCTGCATAATCCCCAAGGGCTTCAGGGGTCCATTTCCCAAGGAATATTGCCCCTGCATTCTGAATCTGCGGCAGGAGTTTTTCGGGTTTTTCCGTCATAATCTCAAGATGCTCAGGGGCTATGAGATTGGCCACCCTGACTGCCTTTCCGAGCGTACGTGTTACAATTATTGCGCCAAAATTCTTCAGAGAGGCCTCGGCAATCTCCCTTCGTCCGAGGGTTTTAATCTGTCTCTTAACCTCTTCACTCACCCTGAGTGCAAGTCTTTCGGAAGAGGTGACAAGCACTGAGGAGGCAAGCTCATCATGTTCTGCCTGACTCAGGAGGTCTGAGGCCACAAACTCCGGAGGGGCTGTCCTGTCCGCAATAATAAGCACCTCGCTTGGCCCGGCAATCATATCGATATCCACCTCACCAAAGACCATCCGCTTGGCAGTGGCAACATAGACATTCCCGGGACCCACTATCTTGTCCACCTTTTTTATCGTCTCCGTCCCGCAGGCCATGGCAGCTATAGCCTGGGCACCTCCGACCCTGTAGACCTCCCTGACCCCTAAAAGGCTTATAGCAGCCATCACATAAGGATTGACCTCTCCCCCGGGAGTGGGAACACAGAGGGCCAGCTCCTTAACCCCGGCCACCTGGGCCGGAATCACATTCATCAGGACTGTTGAGGGATAGGATGCCTTGCCCCCGGGGACGTATATGCCAACACGCTGAATTGGACGGATAATCTGCCCCAGCATGGCTCCCCTTTCTCTGTATGACCATGACTCTTCTTTCTGCCTGAGATGAAAGTCCCTGATCCTCGTGGCAGCCACACTTAATACCTCAACCCCTTCAGGGTCCGCCTTCCTGGCAATTGCCTTTATCTCTCTGAGGCCTATCCTGAGATTTTCTGTTTTAAGTCCGTCGAATCTCCCGGTATATTCCCTCACCGCCAGGTCTCCCCGCACCCTGACATCAGATACAATGCCCTTAACAGCACTTACAATCTCCTCACTCACGCCTCCGGCACGCTCTTTCAAAAGCAGCAGAAAACCTTCGAGCTCCTCTTCATTCCTGATGATCTTCATCTACCTTTTCTTCTCCATATCCTGATTTTTTTAATTTTCACCGAATCAATGAAACTACTATCACCATTAATCAACCGCTCAACTTTCAATATTACAGTTTAACTTTATCTGCTCTATAAGTCTTCTAATATCCATCCAGTACCTTTCTGTTTAGGATAAACCGCCTGAAAACGAAAAGACAAGGCATGGTAAAATTGATTTTTATCCCCTCTTCAAAATAAAATAAGAGACTGTTTCTCTTAGGGGGTTAAAATGAAGGTCACCTTTACTGATGATAAGGAAATCGTTGTACTCGAAAACGAGTCGCTTTATGATGCTTTCAAGCGACAGGAGGTCTATATAACTGCATCCTGCGGGGGCAAAGGCACATGCGGCAAGTGCAGGATCAGGATTGTCTCCGGAGACTACAAATGCAGGTCCTATGGAAAACTCTCCCACGAGGAGAGGGACAGGGACATAGTGCTTGCCTGCCAGACCTTTGCTGAGGGAGACCTCCTTGTTGATATACCGGTTGAGTCAAGGCTGTCGGTAGGTGACAGGATCGCCATCTCCAGATCAAAAGACCTCTTGGAACTTCTAAAGACATATAAGGCAGTAATATCACCCCTGATAACAAGAATTGCTCTCAGATTGCCTCCTCCGACAATTGATGACAATATAAGCGACCTTGAGAGGTTAAGGCGTGAGCTGGCTGCAAGCGGTATCGAGCTTCGCTATTCAAAGGATTTTGTCTCAGGAATGGCTGATGACCTGAGAAAATTCAACTGGGACATAACCCTCTGCTATCAGGATGATTCAGCAGAGGCGTTGTTTCTTGAACCCTCAGAAGTCAATGACACACGCTATGGAATTTCAGTTGATATCGGAACAACCACGGTTGTCCTTTACCTCATCGATATGGCGGATGGAGGCATCGTGGATGTGG
>QIJG01000025.1 GCA_003232715.1 Nitrospirota bacterium | reverse complement strand
CAGTAAATATATATACACCGACAAGTGCAAGGTTGGAGGGAGGATTAGACGGTTTCTCTATCAGCCTCTTTATGCCTCCGTCTGCTCTGAGCTCGGCTACACCGAATTGTTTGGGGTTTTCCACTTCCTTGAGGAAGATAAGTGCATCTGTCTGTTCCTTTCTAAACCTTTTTACTGCATCGGCTACCCCGTAACTGAGGAGGTTGTCTCCAAGATACATTACAAAGCTCTCCCTGCCAAGATAATCCTCTGCTGTTTTTACTGCGTGGGCAAGACCGAGGGGCGCAGTCTGCGGGATGTATGTGACCTTAACGCCCCATTTTCTGCCGGTGCCGATATAGCCTTTTACCTCTTTCCCGGTCTCAGGAGATATAATTATGCCGACACTCTTTATACCGGCAGCTGCTATATGCTCAAGGACGTAACCCAGTATTGGTTTACCGGCTACGGGTACCAGTTGTTTTGCCATGGTATGTGTAAGTGGACGGAGTCTTGTCCCCTTGCCCCCACTCAGGATCAGTGCCTTCATGACTTGATTAAAACCCTTCACTATTTATTTTTGCAGCATTTCAGATATTATACATAATACTTATTGTTAATGAAACCCTGGAAGTTGTTAGAGAAAAACAGAGATGAAGCGGTTGTGAAGTTATGAGGATGGAAGAGATAATGAGGCATTGTCTGCATACTGTCAGGTACGTTATATTTTTTGTGGCCGTCTCTCTGATTTTGCCTTTCCCGGCGGGAGCTGCAGACGGGGTGCCGTTATCAAAGCTAAGGGCCGTCTATAAAAATCTCCGGACACTTGAGGGCAGATTCACACAGGTTACATATATAAAGGACCTTGACAAAAAGGAGACTTTTAAAGGGATATTTTATCTGAAAATCCCGGACAGGATGAGATGGAAGTATACGGAAGGGAGTACGGATGAGGTTTATTTAACGGGTAAAGAGATGGTTATTGACCAGCCTTCCGAATCTCAGGTCTTTATCTCATCTATGGATGGTTACGGCTTGAGCAGTTCTCCCTTGAGGATACTGCTGGACCTTGATGAGCTGGAGAATAATTTCAATCTGAAAAGCAGAAGGGGACATATCTTTATGACCCCAAAGGGAAAAAAGACGGTTATTGATTCAATAGAATTAGTACTTTCGGAAAACAAGTTTCCACTTGAGAAGATACGATTTCTTGACCGCTATGCCAACAGAACAGAGATTACATTTATGAATGTAAAGATTAATACAGTTCTGAAGGATTCATTATTCCTGTTTACTCCGCCTGCAGGAACGGCAATCATCAGGCAGTAGGGGGGGAAGACTTAATGACTGGATGACATACATTCTCGGCATAGACAGCTCCTGTGACGACACTTCTGCTTCCGTAGTGGTTAATGGCAGCCGTATCCTGTCCAACGTGGTCTCTTCACAGGCAGAGATACATGAAAAGTACGGCGGTATAGTCCCTGAACTTGCATCAAGACGTCATATTGAAATGATATGGCCCGTGGTGGATGAGGCCCTGAAGATAGCCTCTGTCAGGCTTGAGACCCTCTCAGGCATTGCCGTCTGCCAGGGCCCGGGATTGATAGGCTCTCTCCTTGTCGGGTCTTCCTTTGCAAAGGCAGTTGCGTATGTAAAGGGGATTCCCCATCACCTTGAAGGACATATATTCTCCGTCTTTCTCCTTGAGCAGCGACCGGCCTTCCCATTTCTCAGTCTTATTGTCTCCGGAGGACATACGTCCCTGATAAGGGTGGGAGGGCTTGGCTCTTACCGGGAACTTGGCAGGACGAGGGATGACGCTGCCGGTGAGGCCTACGACAAGGTTGCAAAGATGCTCGGACTCGGTTATCCCGGTGGGCCGTTAATAGATGACCTTGCAGAGAAGGGAGACCCGGAATCGATACCCTTTCCAAGGGCACTCATTCCCGGCACTTATGACTTCAGCTTCAGTGGACTCAAAACGGCTGTCAGGAATTATATAGAGAAGGTTTCTCTTAATATTTCTTCGGAGCGGTCTCTCATGCAGAATGTCTGTGCATCTTTTCAGGCGGCTGTAGTGGATGTACTGATTAAAAAGGCGGAAGTTGCTGTTAAAAAGGAGGGCATAAAAAGCGTAACCCTCACCGGTGGTGTGGCTGCAAACCGGCAGCTCAGGGAAGCGATGAAAGAGATGGCGGAAAGGGCGGGGATAGAACTCTACGTCCCCCCGGTTGCACTCTGCACGGATAATGCTGCAATGATTGCCGCTGCAGGGTATCTTCATTTTGTGAAGGGAGATATATCGGGGCTTGAGCTGAACCCAAGGGCATATCTGCCTGTATAGGTTTTGTGCTTAAATGTTTTTTTGTCGTTATGCGTCGGAAGCGTTAAGGGCATCCGGAAAGCCTTACCAAAGAATAGATTCCGGCTTAAGGACTGCCGGAATGACAGATAGAAAAGTTGAGTTTTTAAAAGTGCATTGAATGTTTTAAAGAAGGCAAAATTTAACACAAAAAGGAAGAGGATTAAAAAATATGGATGTAAAGGACAGGATTATGAAACGTAAAGATTTAAGAAATATTGCAATTATTGCCCATGTCGACCATGGCAAGACAACCCTCGTTGACGGTATGTTAAGACAGGCAGGTGCATTTCGAGCCAATGAAAAGGTCCGCGACAGGGTTATGGATAATATTGACCTTGAACGGGAGCGGGGGATTACCATTATGGCCAAAAACACTGCTGTCGATTATAACGGTACTATCATAAATATCGTTGACACGCCAGGACATGCTGATTTTGGAGGCGAGGTTGAGAGGATACTGAAGATGGTGGACGGGGTATTGCTTTTGGTTGATGCCTCGGAGGGCCCCCTGCCGCAGACCAGGTTTGTGCTTAAAAAAGCACTTGAACTTAAGTTAATCCCGATTCTGGTCGTAAACAAGATAGACAGGTCTGACGCAAGGATACAGGAAGTTTTAAATGAGATCTATGATATGTTCATTGACCTGGATGCCTCGGAAGAGCAACTGGACTTTCCTGTTGTATACGCAATTGCCAGGGACGGGATTGCAAAACTCGGCATAGATGATAAATCAGACAATCTGAAGCCGCTTTTTGACCTTATTCTTGAGACAATTCCAGCCCCGGAAGGTGACAACGATGGTCTCCTGCAGCTCCTTGTAACCAATATTGATTATAACGATTATATCGGCAGGCTTGCCATCGGAAGGGTTTTTTCAGGTACTGTCAGGGTTGGAGATACTGTGGCCATGATTGATAACAGGGGGGAGGCGGTAAAGACGAGGATAACCTCTATCTACACCTTTGATGGACTCGACCGTGTGGAGACACAAAAGGCCACTGCCGGTGATATAGTCGCCCTTGCCGGGATAGAGGGGATTACCATAGGTGATACGATTACGGATATAGAGAGACCAAAGCCGCTGCCGAGAATAAAAGTGGATGAACCGACTATATCAATGGTCTTTTCCGTTAATACATCTCCTTTTGCAGGTAAGGAGGGCACGTATGTTACGTCAAGAAAGCTGAGGGAACGTCTTGAGAAGGAACTGCTTTACAATGTATCCATAAAGGTGGATTTCGACAATCCCGATTCTTTCAGGGTGATGGGGCGGGGAGAATTACAGCTTGCAATACTTATAGAGATGATGAGGAGGGAGGGGTATGAGCTCTCTGTATCAATGCCCGAGACTATAACAAAGGATATTGACGGTGTCCTGCATGAGCCGATGGAACTGCTTGTTATCGATGTGCCTGAAGAGTTTGTAGGTGTAGTGACCCAGCAGATCGGGATAAGGAGGGGCAAGATGCTGAAGATGCAAAACAACGGGCATGGCCGGGCCATCCTTGAGTTCAGGATTCCCTCCCGGGGGCTGATCGGGTTCAGATCCCAGTTCCTGACGGACACAAGGGGGACAGGTCTTTCAAACCATCTGTTTGACGGATATGAACCGTGGCATGGTCTCATAACAAAAAGAAAGACAGGTGCACTTGTTGCCGACAGAACGGGAAAGGCCACCAC
The DNA here is from genome assembly GCA_003232715.1 of Nitrospirota bacterium. Taxonomy (GTDB): domain Bacteria; phylum Nitrospirota; class Thermodesulfovibrionia; order Thermodesulfovibrionales; family JdFR-85; genus BMS3Bbin07. Next base: position 2,497 of record QIJG01000025.1, on the reverse strand, counting down.
GTATGCGCTGTTTCACATACAACCAAGAGGCACCCTCTTTATCAAGGAAAACACCCGTGTTTATGAGGGTTCGTGGGTGAAAATTCGAGGGAAAATGATATGGATGTAAACATCACAAAGGAAAAGAAGCTTACAAACATGCGTGCCTCTGCCGCTGATGATACACTGCAACTGGTGCCGCCAAGGCAGATGAGCCTTGAGCAGGCCATAGAATTTAAGACGAGGTAGTGGAGATAACCCCTCAATCCGTGAGGCTGCGGAAGAAAGTCCTTGAGGCCAACAAGAGACCGAAGTTCAGGACTTAGACGCCTGCCGTCCCATGAGATGCCGCTCCGGGCCTATCCCCTGATCGAACCTGCTGTGAGCCCTTCGATAATCCTCTTCTGGAATACAAATATGAGGATTATCAGGGGGATGGTGACGACTACCGAGGCGGCTGCAATGTCGCCCCACGGCACTTCATGAAGCCCCGGAAAGAGTGCAATCCCTACAGGTATCGTCCTTGATGCAACAGTGGATGTGAAGGTAAGGGCAAAGAGGAACTCGTTCCATGAGAATATAAATACGAGTATGGCCGTTGCAAAGATACCGGGTGCTGCAAGGGGCAGCATGATCTTGTAGAAGACCTGTAACGGTGTGCATCCATCCACCCGTGCAGCAAGGTATATCTCGTCGGGAATCTCCCTGAAGAAATTTGTGAGCACCCAGATAGCCAGGGGCAGGGAGAACGTGGTATAGGTAATTATCAATGCAAAGAGCGTGTCCCTGAGCCCAAGAGCCCGGATTATGAGATAGAGTGGACTCACTGTTGCGATCGGCGGAAACATGGATACTGAGAGGATGAAGCCGAGGATCAATCCCTTATAACCGATCCTCAGCTTTGCAAGGCCAAAGGCACAGAGGGAGCCAAGGATGAGGGAGAGCGTAGTGGTTGATGCTGCAACGATTGCACTGTTGAGGATAATCCTTAAAAATGGGTTTTCCTTAAAGATGGCGATGTAATTATCCATTGTCGGGGCCTTGGGCAGGATAGGGGGGAGTTTTGTCAGCTCCGTGTCAAGCTTCAGGCTTGTAATAAACTGCCACAGAAGCGGTCCCGCACAGTAAAGGGCCAGCAGGATTATCAGGAGGTAGAAGATGGTTCTTCTCATAATCTGACACCCTTACTGAGGAGCCTTATGTAAAATATACTGATTCCCCCGGTGCAGAGAAAGACTACTACGGCAAGGGTGGAGCCGTAGCCGAACTGAAGCGTCTGAAAAAGGACCTTGTATGCATATATCGAGAGCGTCTCGGTTGTGTTGGCAGGACCGCCCCCGGTCAGTACATAGATGGCATCAAAGACCCTGAAGGCATCGAGTGTCCTGAATATGAGGACCACCAGGATCACGGGTTTGAGAAGGGGCAGGACTATCCTTGTGAAGATGTCCCACCTTCCGGCTCCATCCACCCTGGCGGCCTGGTAGAGGTCTTTTGGTATGACCTGCAGCCCTGCCGTAAGGAGGATTACCACAAAGGGGGTGGTCTTCCATACATCCATGAATACCGCTGCATTAATGGCCCAGAAAGGACTTCCGAGCCAGTTTATCTTTACCCCCAGGAGATAATTCAGTATCCCGAAATCCGTATTGTAAATCCACTCCCACATCTTTGCAGAAACAACCGTGGGTATTGCCCATGGGATGAGGACGATTGCCCGCATCAGTCCCTTCATCCTGAAGGACCTGTTAAGGAGAATGGCTATTGAGAGGCCGAGCAGCAGCTCCAGTGTAACCGATAGCACTGTAAAGTACAGTGTGTTTTTGAAGGCATTTAAAAACCGGTCGTCTCTGAAGAGAAAGAGATAATTATCAATACCTATAAACCTTGAGACGTCAAATATCTCTGAAGACTCAGGTACAGGACGTATATCAGGGGATATATCGTGACAATGGAGAGCAGGATCAGGGAAGGCATTACGAACCATCTTCCCCTCTCCCCATCCCGCATTATTCTGCTCCGAGTATGCGTTCGATCTGTTTTTGGGCGCTCTTTAATGCATCTTCAGGGGTCTTTATACCAGAGAGGGCGGCGCTGAATTCCGGCTGCATCACCTGGGTGATAAGCATGTAATAGGGTGTTACGGGTCTTGGCCTTGCAGTCATGAATATGTCGTAAAGGCTTGCAATAAAGGGCTGCTGTGCTATCAGGTCCGCATCTCTGTACAGGGATTTTCTTGTTGGTTTGTAGCCGATTGTGAGGGCAAGGGTCTTTTGGGATTCGGGGGATGTGAGGAACTTAACAAACCTTTCTGCAGCCAGGGGGTTTTTTGAATACCTGTTTATCCCGAGCTGCCACCCGCCAAGGGTTGATGCAGATGATTTACCGGGGAATGACGGCAGCCTTGACACCCCTATCTTTCCCCTGACTGCGGAGCCCTTCCTCTGAAAGATGTTCCAGGCATAGGGCCAGTTTCTCATAAAGAGTGCCCTGCCACTGCCGAAAATATGCCTTGTGG
>QIJG01000235.1 GCA_003232715.1 Nitrospirota bacterium | reverse complement strand
CCTGCATCAATAAAGTCCCAGGGGAGGATATCTTCAAATGACCTTTCCCTGAATAGATAAAAGTCAGGGCTCAGTCCGGCATCTCCGAGACCCTCTTTCCACCTGCCGGGCTCTTTCATATCATACAGGACCTGGGAGAGTCTCCTGTCTCCCCTTGAAAACACGCCCTGCATAAAGGCATATTTTATCACGTCGTGAAATACCCTGACTCCCTTTATGTTCAGGCCCGACTTAATCATTTTCAGCCTGGCCTTGATCGTCTTCTCCGCTGTCATGGGATGCCATTGGAAGGGTGTAAAAGGTTTTGGAACAAAGGTACTTGTGCTCAGGACTATGGTGCCCCGTGTATTGAGTGCGCGGATCTTTTTGGCAAGATTAATTATCCCGTTTATATCCTCCTCCGTCTCAAACGGCAGACCGATCATAAAATAGAGCCTGAGGGTATGAATATCATGCCGGAGTATCAGTTCTGCCGTCTCCAGGATATCCTCTTCAGTGATCCTCTTATTGATTATCCTTCTTAAACGGTCGGTGCCTGCCTCCGGTGCTATTGATATACTGCGGTGTCCTTTCATGAGGGCCAGGAGTTTCTCCGCCTTTGGTGTTGCCCGTAAAGAGGTAATGGAAAAATCCACCCCCTCTATCTGCAGGGCCTCTGTTGCATAGCGGTAGTCGGTAAGTGAAGGCCCGATCAGGCCGACCCTGCCGGTAGTCTCCATGGCGAGGTCTATCTCTTCTTTCAATATCCCTATCTCCTTCTGTCTTGGAGGATTATATATATGTCCGGCAACACAGAACCTGCAACTCCAGACACATCCCCTCATGGCCTCAACGAGATACATATTTGAAAACTCCGTCTCCGGTGTGGTGATGGCCGACCTGAGTCTGCCGTTCAGTACACTCTCCGTCCTCTTCTTTATTGTCCGGTGGGCGTTTCCCGTTGTTCTTCTTTCTTTTATCTTTCCGTCATCAGAGTATATGACTTCATAAAAACCCGGGACATAAAAACCATCTCTTTCAGAGATTGCCCTGAGAAATGACCCTTTATCCCCATACCTTTTATAGCCCTCTATGAGTGTGTCAAGGCTGCTGTCTGCCTCACCTATGAATATGAGGTCAAAGAAATCAGAAAGGGGTTCAGGGTTGAACATCGCACATACACCTCCAAGAAGGAGTACAGGCTCCCTTTCATTACGCCCTGAACTGAAGGTGAAGGCGCCTATCCGTGCAAGCTTCAGCATCAGCGGGATGGAGGGATAGTCGTTTTCAAAGGATACGGAGAAGGCAACGATATCAAACCTGTTAAGTGGCCTCTTTGACTCAAGTGAGAAGAGTTCTGAACCTGTACGCTCAAACTCCTTCAGATCTGATTTATCAGGCAGAAAAGCCCTTTCACACACTGTGTCATCCCTTTTGTTCAGAATTGAGTAGATACCCTGAAACCCGAGGTTGGACATGCCGACATGGTAAGTGTTTGGATATGCAAGGCATACATTAACCCTGCCGCCGGGGTCTTTATATACAGTTCCCTTTTCTTTTTCAAGAAGTGTCTCTGTTTTTTTGATTAATTGTCGGCCAATCATATTGATTTAATTTAACCGCTTGGCAGGGGTGTTGGCAAGAGAGAGGCGAAAAATGGTTTTTCTATCTTTACCGTGGCTTGACAGGCATATGAAATAATTGTTAAATTATTAGGACTCTATTATTAGCACTCTAAGCTAAGGAGTGCTAAGCTGTTGCTTTACGGCAGTGAAGCAAATTATGATTAAAAGATGCACATACCTTACATTACATCGAGACGGAATAGCCTTGGTTGTGTAAGTTTATTGGTTACGTATGTTTAATAGAAAAATTCCATTCCTTGAGATGAAACCTCCGGATGCTTGACGAGAGGAGCATAAGAGTTCTCCGGGCTGTTATTCATAGTTATATAAACAACCCTGACCCCGTTGGTTCAAGGTATGTAACCAGGAAGTATGCATTTGATTTTTCTCCTGCCACGATCAGAAATATAATGGCAGACCTTGAGGAGCTGGGATTCCTGAGCCAACCTCATACGTCAGCGGGCAGGGTACCTACAGACAAGGGATACAGATTCTATGTAGAGAATTTTATGGATGAAAATGTGTGTTGCCACAAAGGCCTTATTGACTCATTGACCAGGAGGTTGGAAGCTTTAAGGGAAGATATTTATACATTATTGGACGAGACAACGAGGACCCTTTCGGTCCACTCCCACTATCTTGGTATTGCAGTCTCTCCAGGGCCTGACGGCAGCACTCTGAGGCGCATTGAACTTATCCCTTACAGTGATGACAGAATAGCTGTAATTTTATTTACCAATGAAGGTATAATTAAACATAAGATTCTTAAGATTCTTAGAAATAATTTTTCTTTTTCACGGAATGACCTGAACAGGATTGCACGTTATCTCAAATAAAAGAGATACGGCAGCGTCTCCTTGATGAGATGGCAATGGACAAGGCGCTATGCGATTCACTTATATCAAAGGCCCTCAGCCTCTGTGGAGATGTGATGTCCTGTTATGGGGCCAATGTATTTATCTCGGGTCTCACCGAAATATTGGAACTGCCGGAGTTTTCCGACATAGAAAAGATAAAGGAGATCTCAAGAACGATAGAAGATAAACATGCAGTTATAAAACTGATAGACAGTCTTGCTAATGCGGAGGGGGTTCAGGTTGTAATCGGTGCGGAGAACACAGTTGAAGAGATGAAGGCACTGAGCATCATTACCTCTACATATAAAGAGGGGGATAAGCCTGCAGGAGTCGTTGGGATAATAGGGCCTACAAGAATGGATTATTCTTCCGCCATATCACTTGTGGATGTAACTGCAAGATTTTTAACAGAAATTTTGGATGAAGGAGGTCAGGAATGGAGAAAAGAGAGATAAAAGACCTGGAAATAAAGGAAGAACACCCTGTAGAGGAGACAAAGGCGGGGCCCGAAGAAATGGTGCCGGTTGAGCAGCCGCCTGAAGAGAGGATAGAGGAGTTGGAGGCTGAGTTAGCTGAGAGCAGGGAGAGATACATCAGACTTTATGCAGAGTTTGAGAACTATAAAAAGAGGGTTCAGAAGGATAAGGAAGAAATGCTAAAATACGGCACCGAGCCACTTCTCCAGGATCTGCTGACAGTGCTTGACAACCTTGAAATGGCCATACAGCATGCTGAAAAGGAAGTTTCTGCAGAGAGTCTCATTCAGGGAGTTGAACTGACGTTAAAGGAGTTCAGGAAGGTATTGAACAAGTATGGTATTAGTGAGATAGAGGCAGTTGGAAAGCCATTTAACCCTGTTTATCATCATGCAATGAGCGAGATAGAGAGAAGCGACCTTGATGATAAGACCGTAGTTGAAGAGTACAGGAAAGGGTATACGCTCAAGGACAGGACTATAAGACCGGCTCTGGTGGCAGTTTCCAGGAAGACTAAAACTGAGGATAATTAGTAATGATGTTGTGGGGATGAGAGCATTTACGAGGAACAACCTGAATAAACAGAAGAAATAAAGGAGGAATAAATATTATGGGGAAAGCGATTGGTATAGACCTTGGGACAACAAATTCTGTTGTAGCCGTTATGCAGGGTGGTGAGCCTGTAGTGGTAGCAAACCAGGAAGGAAGCCGGACAACACCATCGGTAGTTGCCTTTACTGAAAAGGGTGAAAGGCTGGTTGGTCAGATTGCAAAGCGTCAGTCCATTACGAATCCTGAGAATACAATATTCTCAATAAAGCGCCTTATGGGCAGGAAGTACGATTCCGAAATAGTCACGGAAGCCATGAAGAGGCTGCCGTATAAAGTTGTTCCGGCTTCTAACGGAGATGCCCATCGCAGGAGATATCTGCAATGATTCTGCAAAAACTGAAACAGGCTGCGGAAGACTATCTTGGCGAGCCTGTAAGTGATGCCGTGATAACCGTACCTGCCTATTTTGACGACAGTCAGAGACAGGCAACCAAGGATGCCGGGAAAATAGCAGGATTGAATGTACTGCGGATAATTAACGAGCCTACTGCCGCCGCCCTTGCATATGGACTTGATAAAAAGACAGAAGAAAAGGTTGTTGTATATGACCTTGGGGGAGGTACTTTCGATATCTCCATCCTTGAGATAGGCGAGGGTGTTATCGAGGTGCATTCTACAAGTGGGGATACATTTCTTGGTGGTGATGATTTTGATCTCAGGATTATAGACTGGCTGGTAGAGGAATTCAGGAAGGACCAGGGCATTGACCTGAAACAGGACAGAATGGCCCTGCAGAGGCTGAAGGAGGCTGCTGAAAAGGCAAAGATAGAACTCTCTACTGCTTTGGAGACAGAGATAAATCTTCCCTTTGTAACCGCAGATGCAACAGGTCCCAAACACCTTGTTATAAAACTCACCAAGGCAAAATTCGAGCAGCTTGTCGCAGACCTTATTGAAAAAACGGCAGGACCATGCAAGAGGGCGCTTGAAGATGCAAAACTGACGGAGAAAGATATTGATGAGGTCCTGCTCATTGGTGGACAGACAAGGACGCCAAAGGTGCAGGAGGTTGTGAAGAAGATTTTTGGTAAAGATCCAAACAAGACCGTTAACCCTGATGAGGCGGTCGCAATCGGGGCAGCTATTCAGGCGGCTGTGCTTAAAGGTGAGGTCAAGGAAGTACTTCTCCTGGATGTTATTCCCCTGTCACTTGGAATTGAGACACTTGGCGGAGTTTTTACAAAGATAATCGAGAGAAATACCACAATTCCTACAAAAAAGAGTCAGATATTTTCAACTGCAACCGATAGTCAACCAGCTGTAACCATCAAGATCTTTCAGGGTGAAAGGGAGATGGCTGCGGATAATAAAGTCCTTGGGGTGTTTGAGCTTGTGGGAATACCTCCGGCACCAAGGGGAGTGCCGCAAATCGAGGTTACATTTGATATTGATGCAAACGGCATACTCCATGTCT
>QIJG01000231.1 GCA_003232715.1 Nitrospirota bacterium | reverse complement strand
GACTTTATTGATGCAGGCATTTCAAAGAAGGCACTGTGGGAGGAATATATGAAGGCAAGGGAATCAGCCGGTCTTCACTGAAGAGAGGGCAGCCAGGCCCAGGACAAACAGGACAAGTACTGAAAGTACAGCAGGTCTCTGACTCCCTGTAGCAGAGGATATTATACCAAAGAGTGCCGGGCCGATTATCGCCGAGGTCTTTCCTGTAAGGGCATAAACACCAAAGTATTCCCCCTCCATGCCCGGAGGTATGAACCCTGAAAAAAGAGCCCTTGACGCAGCCTGCACGCTCCCAAGCCCCAGGCCGGCCATTACGGCTATGCCCCAAAAGAACCGCTTGTCAACCACAAGGTATGCGCCCACTGTAACTGCAATCCAGAGGAAAAGGGAAAGAACAACCACCTTTTTTGCCCCCCACCTGTCGGTAGGAGTTGAAAGGGCGATTGAACCAATCATTGCAGTAATCTGCACAAGGAGGTAGAGAAAAACGAGTTCAGACCCTGTAAAGGCAAGTGTAACCGATGCATAAATACCTGAAAATACTATAATCGTATTTACTCCATCCTTATACAGCCAGTAGGCAAGAAGGAATCTCCTCACTTTTTTTATTCGTAAAACCTCTCTCAATAATCTCAGGGTCTTCTTTATCCCCTCAAGCGCTGACGTACGGGGTGACCCTGACGGCCTGTCTGAAGGCAAAAAATAAAAGGCAGGAAAGGAAAAGAGGAGATAGAAAATTGAGACCATAGGCCATGAAAAACGGATTACCCCATTTTTCATAAAAAGCATGGATATCAGGAGGGCAAGTACCGAACCTGCATAACCAAGGCCAAAACCCCACCCCGAAACCCTCCCCTGATGGTCTTTTGATACAATATCAGGCAGGTAGGCGTTATAAAAGACAAGAGAACCCTCCATAGCGATGTTTGCAATGATGATAAGTAAAAAGGCCTCAAAAACCATACCCTTTTCAATAAAGACCAAAAGCCCGACTGCAACTACACAAACAAGGGAATAAGCCACAAGCAGGCGTTTTCTCATGCCGGCATAATCAGATATACCTCCAACAACAGGAGAAGTAACGGCCACCAGCAGCATACTGAGAGAGATCGCCCTCCCCCACCAGAGGTCACCCTCCGCCGGGGTTTCAGCAATTACCTTTACAAAATAGACCGGAAAGATTACTGCAGCAATCACCGCAGAATATGAGGAATTGGCAAAGTCATAAAGGCACCAGCTTAGTATCTGACGTTTGTTTTTCATGAACAGGGAATTTTCTATCCGATTCAAGACTTTCTGTCCGCAGATTTCACAGATTTTCGCAGATTTCAAAATAAGATCAAGATTATTTCAGAACTTCCAAAAAACGAGACCCTGAAATAAATTCAGGGTGACATATTTCAAGCTCTGGGAATCGTTCTTTAAGTCAGTGTTAAAAAAAAATCTGCGAAAATCTGCGTAATCTGCGGCTTAATATAAGTCTTTGTTCATTTTCGACTCAATTCATGAACAATATCCACCAGGGCCTTTGCCATATCAGGAGAGGTCTGGGGAAGTATACCGTGTCCAAGGTTGAACACATGCCCCCTTGCTGCCCGCCCCTTCTTCAGTATATCTTCGGCCTTTGAGCGGAGCACATCCTCTGACGAAAATAATGTACACGGGTCAATGTTGCCCTGAACAGAAACCTTTGAACCAAGACGTTTTATCGCCATCCCCATATCAACCCTCCAGTCTATACCTATAACATCTGCCCCGGATGTACGTGCCTGTTCAAGCAACCCCCCGCAGTTATTAATAAAGTAGATTACAGGCACTCCAAACGGTCTGAGCGCCTTGATGGTCTCTTTCACATACGGTAATGAATATACCCTGTAATCATCAGGGGCAAGGGCACCTGCCCAGGAGTCAAAAACCTGCACTGCCTGTGCACCTGCCTTTATCTGAGACCTGAGATAGGCTATCGTAGTATCCGTTATCTTCCTCATCAGGGCATGGAAAACCTCAGGCTCCCTGTACATCAGGGTCTTGGTATTAATAAAGTTTTTTGACCCTCCACCCTCGATCATGTATGTGGCAAGTGTGAAAGGGGCACCTGCAAAACCTATAAGAGGGACCTTCCTGCTCAACGCCTTCTTGAGTATCCTGATTGTCTCAAGGACAAAAGGGACACTCTCCCCGGGCTCGGGCACCCTTAACCTCTCGACATCCTTCACTTTTCTTACCGGATTGTTCATGACAGGCCCCTTCTTTTCATAAAACCTGAGTTTCATCCCCATAGCCTCAAGGGGTATCAGGATGTCGGAAAATAGTATGGCAGCATCAACACCCAGGAGGTCCACCGGCTGCAGTGTCACCTCGGCAGCGAGTTCAGGGGTTTTACAGAGTGTAAGAAAATCCACCCTGGCCCTTACCCTCTGATACTGGGGCAGGTATCTGCCTGCCTGACGCATTATCCAGACCGGAGTATAATCCACATCTTCGCCACGACAGGCCCTGAGAAAAGTATCGTTCATAAAAACCTCCATAAATTAATCAGCCGCAGATTTACGCAGAT
>QIJG01000039.1 GCA_003232715.1 Nitrospirota bacterium | reverse complement strand
TTGACCGGCTGATTGAGGAATCCCGGAATGCCTTTGTCTTCATTCAGCCCGGGGATGAAGACGAGATGTCACTCTCTGCAAGGTACTCCACGGAGTACGGCAGTGATTTTTTTGATGAGATGGTACGCTTTATCAAGTTCGGCGGCAGGGAGAACTGGACAAATCTCCTCAGGAGTCTGATTAAAAGATTCTCTGGAGAGGATATCCCTTATGATCCGCCGCAGAAGATGCCATGTGAGGGAATCTATCACCCGCGTACAGGGGTCTCTCTGACACTTAACGAATACATAAACTCACAGGGCACCTCCCTGAAAGAGCTTGAAGATAAAAAGACTCCCATAACAGGCTTGTGGTTTTATCAGGGTTATTACGTAGATGGCAATCTGGCGTTTGTTGACAGCCTTGTCAGGGAGATAGAGAGGCAGGGGGGCTTTCCTATTGCATGCTTTTATAACCGGTTTCCTGACAGGATTTTGAATAACAGGGACCCGGAGTGGGTTGCGGAGAATTTTTTTCAGGTGGATGGGAAGACCATTATCCATGTGCTCCTGAGTTGTATGGTCTTTTCAATGAGGCTCACCCTCCCCAGGTTTGCCGGAGTTTATGAAAAGATCGGGGTGCCGGTTCTGCAGGCGATTACACTCTTTACGACCTACAGGGGCTGGAAAGAGACCATACAGGGAGCCACCCCCCTGGATGTCTGTATAAGTGCTGCCCAGCCTGAGTTTGACGGCATACTTATTACCGTGCCTGTCTCAACAAGGGATGTGGCGGAGCAGGACCGGCTTACGGGTGCAACACTGCTGAGGAATATGCCCATAGAGGAACGGATAGAGAAGATCGTGAGCCTTGCTGGGAAGTGGGCAATGCTGGGACTGAAGGGGAATGCTGAAAAAAAGGTGGCGATTATCTTTCATAGCTATCCACCCCGTAATGACCGTATCGGATGCGCCGCAGGGCTTGACTCTTTTAAAAGCGTTAAAAATATTCTCGACAGGCTGAAGAAAGAGGGATATTCAATCGAAAGGGAATATGCATCAGGTGATGACCTTGCGCAGGAGATACTCGATGGAGTTACTGCCGACAGGCAGTGGCTTACCCCTGAAAGGATGGAGCAGAAGGCGGCAGGTCGTATAGGGCCTGTACAATACAGTCAATGGTACAGTGAACTCCCTGAGAAGAACCGGAGACACATGCTTAAGGACTGGGGAGACATCCCGGGTGAGCTCTTTGTACACAACAATGAGGTTATGGTCAATGGAATTATTAACGGCAATGTATACATAGGCATTCAGCCGCCAAGGGGCTTTGTTGAGCAACCAGAAAAAATCCACGACCCGCATCTTGCGCCAGGCCATCACTACGTATTTCATTACAGGTGGATAAGGGATGTTTTTAAGGCGGATGCCGTACTCCATATCGGCAAGCACGGCTCTCTCGAGTGGCTGCCGGGTAAGTCACTGGCGCTTTCTGAGGAGTGTTATCCCGACATATCCATTATGGACCTGCCGAATATCTATCCCTATATCATCAATGACCCCGGGGAGGGCACCCAGGCAAAGCGCCGCTCCTATGCCTGTGTGGTTGACCACCTTATCCCTGTTATGACCAATGCCGACAGGTATGAGGAGCTGGCAGAGGTGGATACAAAAATCCTTGAGTACATCCAGACAAAATCCATGAATCCCGAAAGGCTGCCGGTGCTTGGAAGGGAGATCTGGCAACTGGCCTCAAAGCACAACCTGCATTCGGATATAGAGGTCTCTGAGGATGAGGCATTTTCAGACCTTGACGGCTTTGTGGAGAGACTCCATTCCTATCTCTCGGAAGTGGCCGATACCGCCATTAATGACGGCCTGCATATATTCGGCACTGTACCTGAAGGTGAAGGGCTTACGGAGCTTACTACACAACTGGTGCGACTCAAAAACGGCGATATCCCGTCCCTGAGGGAGGCTATTGCAGGACAATGGGGATACGATTACGACAATCTCGTTCAATACAGGGGACAGGCAGACCCGACAGGCCGGTTTCCCACAAATGCCGTTGCAATAACGGAGATCCACAGGACTGCCCTTGAGATGGTGAAGGTTGTGATAGAGGGTAGCGAGCCCCTGATTGCGGATGAAGGCCCGGAGGTGCGCAGAGTGGTGGAGTTTATAAGGGATATCGTACTGCCGAAACTTGGGCAGACCACCGAGGAGATAGATGCTGTAGCTTCCGCCCTGTCAGGGAAGCATGTCCTTCCCGGCGGCAGCGGTGCGCCCACCCGCGGTATGGTGGACATCCTGCCGACAGGAAGGAATTTCTTTTCCGTTGATCCCTTCAGGATTCCGTCACCCACTGCCTGGATCACCGGGAAGGCGCTCGGGGATGCACTCGTTGAGAGATATATAATTGAGACAGGCGGGCTGCCTGAAAATATCGGCATGGTTATCTGGGGCAGCCCGACCATGCGTACCAGAGGCGTTCTACCTTATGGGTGTAAGGCCGGTGTGGAATGGCAGGAACGGGCGTATCGAGGGGCTTGAGGTTATTCCCGTCGGGGATTTGAAGTTTCCGCGTGTGGATGTGACTTTCAGGACGTCAGGCTTTTTCAGGGACTCGTTTCCCAACCTGATGGAACTCCTTGATGAGGCCGTAGCAATGGTGACTGCCCTGAACGAGCCTGTTGGGAAGAATTTCCTGAGAAAACACGTGTTGGCAGAGGCTGAAGAGCTTGTTAAACGTGGCATTAACCCTGAGAAGGCCTTGCGTGAGGCATCCTTCCGTATCTTCAGCGATCCACCGGGTGTCTATGGTGCGGGAATCCCGGCAGCTATTGACGCAAAGGCCTGGGAGAAGAGCGAGGACCTGGGAGAAGTCTATATCACGTGGGCCGGATATTCGCAGGAGGCTTTCGGATATCAGCCTTGTTGTGAAAAACGAGGATTCACGGGAGTATGACCTGCTCTCCTGTGATGACTTTAATGCCTACCTTGGAGGTTTTGTGGCAGCAGTGAAAACAGTGTCCGGTAATTACCCGAAGGCATACTCAGGGGATGCATCCGATCCGGATCGTGTCAGGTACAGGAGTATTCAGGAGGAGGTAAAACATATCTTCCGCTCACGGATTCTCAATCCCAGGTGGATGGATGGTCTCATGCGCCACGGTTACAAGGGTGCAGGAGACCTCTCAAGGGCAGTGGATATCTCGTTTCACTGGGATGCTACTTCTGACGTGATGGAGGACTGGATGTATGATGCCCTGTCTGAAAAGTATGCCCTTGATGAAAAGATGCAGGAGTGGTTTAAAGAGGTTAATCCCTATGCCCTGCAGAATATTGCCGAGCGTCTCCTTGAGGCTGCGAGCCGCGGGATGTGGAATGTCTCTGAGGAGATGAAAAAGAGGCTTGAGGATGTGTATCTTGATGTGGAGGGGGATATAGAGGAGAGGACGGATGCCTGATGGCCCGTATTTAGTTGATGGTACTGAGAGATACCGGGGCACAGGGCTTTC
>QIJG01000052.1 GCA_003232715.1 Nitrospirota bacterium | reverse complement strand
CGGAGGCCATGTGGCTTATAGAGGTTGAGGACTTCCCTGCAATAGTCACAATGGATGCCCATGGAAACAGTCTGCACAAGACCATTACTGAAAGCTCTATGAAAGTATATAAGGAGCTGATTCAGTAAGAAACAATGAATTAATCCGCAGATTACGCAGATTTCACAGATTTTGAAAAAGCACTCTAAAAAATAAAAAAATCTGATTGTTTCTGTAAATAGAGGATGGTATTAACCCGGGGAATAAATAGAGTCTGTGTATAGAGTACAGTTATTTGTCATTCCCGCAAGCGAAGCGAGTCGGGAATCCTTCTTAAAAAACGATTCCGGACATTCATCCTTCGTAATACTACGGAGGACAGGAGCCGGAATGACAAATAACTTCAGAATCCTTAAAAATCAATACGTTATGAGGTGCTGTGCGTAATCTGCGTAATCTGTGAAATCTGCGGATTAAGGGTCCTGGTTGCTACAGCTTTTTAAAACTATGATATTTATTGCCGGCGCAACAGGTTTTGTAGGCAGACACCTTATCAGGAGTTTAAGCTCCGGTAAGTATAAGGTAAGATGCCTTGTAAGGTCTGATAAAGAGGCCGGGTTATGCACGTCCCCTGGTTTTGAGACCACTAAAGGTGACATTACCGACAGCGAAAGCTTGAAGGGTAAACTCGAAGGGGTCGGGATTGTTGTTCACCTCGTTGGTATCATTAAGGAGCAGGGAGAGGGGACCTTTGAGAAGATACATATTGAAGGGACAAAAAACCTTGTTGATGAAGCAAAATTCTCTGATGTCGAGCACTTCTTTTTTCAGTCAGCCCTTGGTGCAGACCTCCGCTCTCCGTTTAAATACCTGCGGACAAAGGCCGAGGCTGAAGAGATAGTAAAAGGATCCGGTCTCCCTTATACTATATTCAGGCCCTCATTAATAATAGGCCCCGGTGATGGTTTTACAGAAAACATAAAAGAACTGCTAAGACTTGGCCCTCTTGTTCCTGTGCCAGGGGATGGAAAGGCAAGGTTTCAGCCGATATTCATTGATGACTGGGTCAGATGTTTTTTAAAGATTATTGATAGTCGGAATTTTAAAAACCGGGTCTTTGAGTTTGGAGGCCCTGAGCATCTGAGTTACAACGAGATATTGAAGATAATAATGAAAGAGATGGAGATAAAGAACCCCATTGTACATATTCCCCCCGCTATCACAAAAGCCGGTCTCCCCTTTATTCAGGTCTTCAGGTCACTTGGCAGGACATTTGGAATGAAAATGCCTGATGTAAGCCCGGAGCAGATCGATCTTCTTCAGATTGACAATATTACTGATATGGATTCCGTAGAACACCTGTTTGGTTTCAGGCCTGTAGGGTTTGAAGAGACTATCAGGAAGACCCTCAGGAATCAACCAGACAAGACCTGAAGTTCATTGTATTGAGATGACAGATAGCCAGGGCCAAGGCATCAGCACCGTCAGGTGGGGGCTCCTCATCAAGGGAGAGAATAGTCTTCACCATCTTCTGGACCTGTCTTTTTTCAGCCCTGCCATATCCTACAACCGCTTTTTTTATCTCGTTAGGACTATACTCCTGTAAAACCACCCCCTCTTCAGCCACGGCAAGCAATATGACACCCCTTGCATGGCCAAGGTGAAGAGCTGCTTTTATTCCCTTTGCAAAAAAGACCTTCTCTATAACCGCCTGTTCCGGGTCATACAGCTTTATGATATCCCTGATATCTTTATGCAGATGCTTCAATCTTATATGCAGAGGCTCTTTTTTGGGCAGGGCTATTACCCCTGAACTTATATGCACAAGG
This sequence comes from Nitrospirota bacterium, assembly GCA_003232715.1. Taxonomy (GTDB): domain Bacteria; phylum Nitrospirota; class Thermodesulfovibrionia; order Thermodesulfovibrionales; family JdFR-85; genus BMS3Bbin07. Next base: position 1,098 of record QIJG01000052.1, on the reverse strand, counting down.
TTCTTGCGATCATCCTGTTCTATAACTCCATATCCGCAAAGGATACTCCCGGGGTCTATCCCTACAATCCTGATATCTCACCTCACATTCAGAGTTGCAATATTTACTCAGCGTAATCGCTTCCTGGGCACTTCAAAGAGGATCTCTTCAACCATCTGACAGAGTATATGCCCCAGGGTTATATGGACTTCCTGAACCCTCGGGGTATCAGTTGATGCCACCACAAAAGCATAGACAGACCTGGAAGCCATCCTGGTACCCTTTGCCCCGGTAAAGGATATTGTAACGACTTTCTTTTTTTTGGCTACATCAAGCGCCTTGTGAATATTTTTAGATGCTCCGCTCGTACTGATAGCAATAACAATATCGCCCTCTTCAGAGAGACTCTTCAACTGACGGGCAAATACTTCCGAATAATCATAGTCATTGGCAATAGCCGTCAATACAGCAACATCGGTGTTCAGGGCAATAGCAGGCAGGCCGGGTCTTTCTCTCTTAAAACGGTTTATAAATTCCGCAGCAATATGTGAGGCATCGGTGGCAGAGCCTCCGTTGCCAAAGAGGATAAGCTTTTTCCCATCATTAAAAGCATCGGCAATGACTTTAGAAACCTGGATTATGTTATCAATATTCTCTTCAAAAAACTGTTTCTTTATCTCAAGACTGTCACGAACCGCCTTCAGAATGAATTGATTCTTTCATCAAGTATTGCTCCTTTTTGCGGAAAATTCAAACCCACCCGGTAATCCTTTAAAGTAGGCGGCCCCTTTTTGCCACAAGCAAAGATAGTTAAGGAAAAGGCCACAAGTAAAATTAATACTGTTATTCTCACCATAAATGCCATTTCAGGTTGTATTATAACACTAATTCTTTGTCGTAAAGACATTGTTTTTTTAAAAGTTGAGGAGTTAAAGAGTTAGCTGACAAGACAATTCATAAAACCTTGTATCATCCTCAAATCTTGCCCGACTCCAACACTCAAAAACTTCTTTTCAGCCTCACGATTACTTCAAGATTACTCACGATTTTTAAAAACTAAACTATTCTCTTTGTTTCTTATCTTGAGGTTATCTCGAGGGCATCGTGAAGCTTAAAAAC
>QIJG01000088.1:2216-4809 GCA_003232715.1 Nitrospirota bacterium | reverse complement strand
TCCAGCTTGAGCCCCTGATTAACGACGTCTTTAAAGGTTTTGAAACACTTTGCCGCGGAAAGGGGATTTCCCTTGAAAAGGATATGCAGAATGGGGGCAGAGAGATTGAGGCCGACCCCCACCGTCTGATACAGATACTTACAAACCTTATAGACAATGCTGTAAAATTTACAGAGTCCGGCTGTGTGACGGTAAAGGCTGAGAGACAGGCCCCGGGATACATAATCTCGGTTGAGGATACAGGCATAGGGATTCCAAGGAGGTATCTGTCAAGACTTGGTGAAAGGTTTTTCAGGGTTGACCCTTCACGTTCAAGAGAGCTTGGGGGGACGGGGCTTGGCCTTGCAATTGTAAAGCACCTTGTAAAGGTTCATGGCTGGGAGATGAAGATAGAGAGTGAAGAGGGTAAAGGAACAACTGTCAGGATACTGCTACCTGAATCGGAACCTGCAGGGGAAGAGCTGAGCAACTGCTCAGCATGAAGAAGGGCCTCAGGTCCCGCCTGTAAAGCCTGAGGTTAGCCCTGACAGGCCCTCTCCGGAGATAGAGGAAAAAGACGAGATAAGTTTTTTTATTTCACTTGAACCGCAATGGGGGCATATGGTATCCTTTTCTGTGGTTCCAATCCTCTGTATGAGAGTAAAAGTCTCTTTGCATTTAATACATGTATATTCATATACCGGCATTTGAAAAAACCTCCTTGGTTTATAAGTTTAGATACTTTTAATCCTATAAAAACAGAGGGCACTTTGTCAATATCCAAAGAAGAAATATTACTGATAAGCTCGGACCCATCAACCACCGATGTTGTAAAAAAGACGTTCAGGCAGTCCGATATCGATGTGAAGGTGAAAAAGGACATCGCCTCGGGGGTCAGGGTATCAAGGGATTCCCAGATTGTCCTGATTGATAGCCGGCTATCTGATGGTGATTGTCTTGATTGCCTTCGGAGTCTCAATGACCTGAACACAGACCTCCTCTCCATAGTTATGATTGAACAGGACAAAAGGAGGATGGGAATCGATGCCATCATGGATAGCGCCTTTTTCTATACCATGAAACCTGTAGATTGTGATGAACTCAGGTCTGTAGTGGCAAGGGCATTTGAACTTAAAAGACTCAGAAAGGAAAGCAGAAGGCTCTATCACTATACTGTTGAGGAGTTTTTGAGGTACAAACTCAAGGGCTACTTATCCCAGATCCGGAAAGTGGGTGGTATCGCCCTTTATGACACGGTAATTTCAGAGGTTGAGAGGGCGCTGTTGACCCTCGCTATGGAAAATACAGGGGGAAATCAGCTCCAGGCATCAAAACTCCTTGGACTCAACAGAAATACGGTAAGAAACAAGATAAATAAATATAAAATCAAGAAGTTCTGAAGGTCTGAGACTGAAGAGTCACGAAATTCCTTTCAAGGGTATATCTCCATTTTCGTTTAAATTCAGCAAAACTCTCCCTTATAATGGAATCCCTCATCAGCCTGAAGAATCTCAGGTAAAAACTCAGGTTGTGTATGGTGTTCAACCTCATGGAAAGTATCTCCCTTGACAGATACATGTGCCTGAGATATGCGCGGGAGAAATTCCGGCATGTATAACACGAACACTCCGGGTCAAGTGGGGAAGGGTCCTCCTTAAACTCGGCCCTCTTGATGCTGATCCTTCCTGTCGAGGTAAAGAGCGTTCCATTTCTTGCATTCCTTGTGGGCATCACACAATCAAAGATATCATAGCCGGCCTCTACGGCCTCAAGTACGTCAAGGAGGTCGCCAATACCCATAAGATACCTCGGCTTCACAGCAGGCATTACAGGGCCGGTAGAATGGATAATCTCATACATTAATTCCTTGGGCTCTCCAACACTCAGTCCCCCCGCAGCATAACCATCAAATCCAGTTTCAACTATCTCTTCAAGGCTTTTCAAGCGGAGGTCCCTGTATATGCTGCCCTGAAAAATGCCGAAGAGTGCCTGGGAAGAGCCCGCAGGATGAACAGACCTGCACCTCTTTGCCCACTCCGTGGTCAGTCTCAGGGAGTTCAGGGCGTAATCATACGTGCTGGGGTAGGGGGTGCATTCATCAAAGGCCATGATTATATCAGCTCCAAGCGCCTGCTGTATCTCCATCGCCTTTTCAGGGCCTATAAAATGCAGGGAGCCGTCTATATGTGAACGGAACTCAACCCCGTCCGGGGTGATGTTCCTCAGTCTGGAAAGGCTGTATACCTGAAATCCCCCGCTGTCTGTAAGTACAGGTCCCGGCCAGCTTATGAACTTCTGAACCCCGCCGAGTCTTCTTATGGTCTCGTGTCCCGGCCTCAGGTAGAGGTGGTAGGTGTTACAAAGCATCACCTCTGCACCTGCACTTCCGAGCTCCTCCGGGGAGACGGACTTTACAGTGCCCAGGGTGCCGACGGGCATAAACTGGGGCGTGAGGACGAGCCCCCTTTCCGTCTCGATTATCCCTGCCCGTGAATTGCCGTCGGATGCAATGACACTGAATTTCATAGCATCCTATTATAAACTAAATGCACCTGGTTTCAGCGCGGTCGCCCGTTGCAATATTCAGGCAAACCCCGGATTTACATAGTGTCAT
>QIJG01000088.1:0-2197 GCA_003232715.1 Nitrospirota bacterium | reverse complement strand
CCTCTTTGATTCCGGACAAGCCGGAATGACAATTGAGAGTTGACACGGCACTATGACTATTAACCCGGCAACTATTCAGAGAGACATATTCGTCAAAATCACCCACGTAAGAACTTGTTGTGTAAACTCTTGTTTTGTCACCCTGAACTTGTTTCAGGGTCTCATAAGTCATTGATTCTTAGAGATTCTGAAATAAATTCAGAATGACATATATCGTTTTCTTTCTGTTTGTGCAACAATTTATTTGCCGGTTTAATATAAGGTTTATAACTTTAAACATTGCCCTTTTCTATCTCACTCTTTAGTTATAAATAATGTCTGTGTCGGATAAGCAAACTCGATTCCGCGTTTCTCAAACTCTTCCTTGAGTTGAAGATTAATCTCCTGCTGGATATCCATATACTTGTTGTAGTCACTGCTGAGAACATAATAGACTACCTCGAAGATAAGACTGAAGTCTCCGTAGGAAAAAAAGTGAGCACGGTCAAAGGCGGTAAGGTCAATACTTTTTATAATCCCGGAAATAATTACGGGTATCTCCTTTAACTGTTGCAGGTTGGTTTGATAGGTAACTCCCAGACTGAAAACCACGCGGCGCTTATTCATCCTTTTATAGTTACGCACACGGGAATTGGTAAGGTCTGTATTGGAAAAGATTACCTGTTCTCCGCTGAGACTCCGGATCCGGGTAGTTTTAATGCCGACATGCTCGATAGTTCCCAGGTAATCTCCAACAATAATAAAGTCACCTATCTTGAACGGCTGGTCGAACAGTATGGCAAAGTAACTGAAAAGGTCTCCTAAAACCGTCTGGGCTGCCAGTGCGACCGCCACACCACCAATCCCCAGACCTGCAATTACAGTGGAGATCTTAAAGCCCAGGTTATCTAAGAGGAAAGTGATGGCAATTCCCCAGATAATTACGTTTATTACCGGGAGTAATCCCTTTATACTGTACTTCCTGGTTGTATCCCCTTCCTTCTTGAGCCATACGCTCTCTATCATATAATTGATAATTGCCACCAGGAACCGGGCACTGAAGATGGTGAAAAGCACTGCTATAACGACATCAAAGGCCTTTGTGAATGCGGGACCCAGGGTCAGTGTGTGTATGGAGAGATAAACCACCCCGAAATAGAAGACCGTGACCATTTTGCTATCGATAATCCGGACAAAGAAATCATCCAGGGTGGTGGCGGTCTTGTCAGCCCAGACCTTAAGCCGTTTTATGATGATGTGCTTTAAGACCATGACGGCAAGAACGCCGATAACAAGTATCGAAAGAGCGATGAGATAATCCGATATGGTGTTGCTGAAAAATGTTCGCTGCATGATATCTTCAAGCATACTAACCCCTCCTGACATTCAGACTGTAAGGTTTATAAAAACCGGGGCCTCCATCCATAAGACCCCGTAATAATATTTGGACTCAAAATACGAATCGGTGCCCTTTCGTAATCCGGTTGAAATAAATAATAACACTTAAGCCCCCTTTTTAAGAAGTGGAGAGCCGGCCCTCCACCAAGCTGATTGATAACACACCGTGTTGTATTATTATGACCAATGCCTGTAATGTATGATATAATGCTTAATAATATATTGCTCTGTCCCGGTCAGGCTTCGGGCGATACTATCATTTTTTTGGGGAGGAACTCATGATCTCACTTAATTTTGCAAATGTAATGGAAGAGGTTATAGGGGAAAAGGGTCTGTCTGAAAGAGAAGTTGAGGCCTTAAGAAGCAAGGGGCAGGAAGCCCTTGGGCAGCTGGTGCAGAGAACGTGGCCGGAACTGGCCTTCCTCGATCTCCCTGATGGAGATACGGAAAAGATAAAGGAAGTGGCACTCAGGATAAAGGACGACTCGGAGTTTTTTCTTTTACTCGGGATAGGGGGTTCAGCCCTTGGACCGAAGGCCATCCTTGAGGCCCTGAGTCCATTCCACAATCTCAGAAAAACCCCTAAGGTCTTTATCTATGACAATGTCGACCCCAGAACCCTTTCAGGCATCCTCTCCATAGCAGACCTCAAAAAGACGACTGTAAACGTAGTTACAAAATCCGGCAGCACTGCTGAGACCGCATCCTCCTTTATGATCCTCTGGGAAGAGATGGAAAAGGTCCTCGGCAAAAAGATATCCGGAAGGTTTGTAGCTACTACCGACCCTGAAAAGGGCAACCTGAGGGAAATAGTAAAGCG
>QIJG01000332.1 GCA_003232715.1 Nitrospirota bacterium | reverse complement strand
TATTATCACTGATGGGAAAACTTATCACGCTTATATTTATCCTGTTTCTTGGACTTATAGCATACTTTGCCGTTCTCAACCGTGAAACCGTAACGGTACTGGTTACAAATAACCTTGCCTACGAGATACCAAAGATAGCCCTCGTCCTCATCTCTGCCACGGCCGGTGCACTGCTTATGTTAATTATCTATACCATAAGGGATACACGGAGGCTGATAGATAACATACAGGCACAGAAACGTCAGAAGAAACAGGAAAAGGTTCAGGCCCTCTATTCACGGTCACTTGGTGCCATCTATGCAGGCAAGACAGAGGTTGCAACAGATGCCCTGAAGGACATACTCAAGGAAGACCCCATGAATGTGCAGGCGCTTCTGAGACTCGGAGAGCTTGCCCTTAAGGAAAAAGACAATAAGCAGGCCCTTGATTATTTCAAGAGGGCACTGTCGTCAGACCCCGAAAATGTCGAGACACTCCTCAGCCTCGTTAAAGTCAAGGAGTTGATGGATGAACATGAAGAGGCGCTCACCTATATTGACGAGATACTTGAGAACGACCCGCAAAATATCACCGCACTTTACAGGAAGCGGGAGATACTCGAACGTCTCGCACGGTGGGATGACCTTATATACCTTCAGAAGGGTATTATTAAGCAATCCAACGACGAAAATGAGCAGCAGATGCTGGTTGGCTATAAATATGAATACGGACGAGAGAGCCTTGAGGCAGGGGAGCTTGAGAAGGCGAAGAAGGCCTTCAGGAATGTAATAAAGCTTGACAAGGATTTTATCCCTGCCCATCTTGGTCTTGCAGAGGTAATGGTCCAGGAGGAGAACACGGAAGAAGCCATAAATTATCTTGAAAAGACTTACCGGCAATATAAATTTATGATTGTACTTGCCCGGCTTGAAGACCTGCTGCTCAATATAGGGGAACCGTCCCGACTGATAAGACTTTATAAGGACAGCCTTGCGGAAAAGCCCTCCGACAATGTCCTGAAGTTCTTCCTTGCCAAGCTTTATTACAGGCTTGAGATGCTTGATGATGCCCTTGAGATTATCCAGGGAATAGAAAACCCTGCAGCATTTCCCGAGATAGCAAAGATCAAGGGCGGGATATACCTGAAGAGGGGTCAGGCAGAAAAGGCCGTAGAGGAATTCGGGTCAGCCCTGAATCTAAAGATGACGCTCAGGATACCTTACTGCTGCCTGAAGTGCGGCCATACCTTTGAGCAGTGGACCGGCAGATGCTCATCCTGCGGCAGGTGGAACACATATTATTTTAACATCCATAAGACCTGCAGGGCTACAGATGCAGAGCGGGAATAAAGAAACCGGGGGGCATCCACGTACAGAGAGATTCAGGCCCGGCAGGGTGGTTCTTGATACAAGCCTCTTTGTAAACCCCGATGCAAGAAAATACTTTGGCGATACACCGACTGAAGCCCTCGAGGGCTTTCTCTTCCTGGCAGCCCAGGTCCCGATACTTGAGTTCTATATGCCCCCTTCCATCTTCAGGGAACTCCTGAATTTTATACATAAGGACAAACTCTCAGGAGATCTGCTTGTGGTCCTGCATCAGAAACCACCAAATAAACACGAGTTGACCTGCCCGGCCTTTCTGCTTTATGAGCTGATTGAGGAGATAAGAGAGCGGATTAATAAAGGCCTGAGGGTTGCGGAATCAGCAGTCAGGGGAGTAAACAGTAAGGGGGAAAAGGTGATCATTCAGGAACTGAGAAGAAAGTACAGGGAGGCACTGAGAGAGGGGATAATTGACTCAAAAGAGGATGTAGACCTCCTTCTCCTTGCAAGGGAATTGGATGCCTTGCTCGTTACAGCAGATCAGGGGGTGATTAAATGGGCGGAAAAGCTTGGTATTAAATGGCTCTTTCCTGAAAAATTCCGTGACTACCTGCTGAGCTCCATTACAAAAGCCCGGCTCCTCTCCTCAGGAAATCCTTAACAAATTCCACCTCATCCTCCCTGCTCCTGATCCTTCCCCTCAGCCTTTCCTTCAGTATTGCGTTAAAGATCCTTGAGTAAACAGGTCCGGGCTCGATACCCATTGACATAAGGTCTCTTCCCCTGAGTACCGGCCTCACCTTTCTCAGCTCAAGCAGATACCTTGAGATGGCCTTCTGTATCCCCCGGTCCCCTGAAGCAGCCATTGTATAGAGCAGGGTTTCAAGGGAGATGGGTTTGAGGGTACGGTAAATCTTTACCGGATCCTTAGTCCTCAGCTCCTTCATAACCTGCCGGGCCTTTTCCATCTCATCAAGGATTATCGTCATATCCCTTATGGGGGTTAAAAGCCTCTGAAGTGCTGCCTTCTGCTGTGCTAAACCGAGGCCGGTAAGGAGCCCCATTATATATACCCTTGAACGGTCTATCTCCTCCTCAAGGAAGAGGAGGTCAAACCATGTAAGACTCTCATGCACTGCTTCAAGTGTCTCTTCAAGGGATTCGGCAAACTTGAGCTCAGGGTGGATAACCTGCAAAAGGCCATATCCGGCAAGACTTTTCAGCGCCCTCACCGGATCGATCTCCTTAAAGGTAAGGACAAGTTCATCATAAATCCTCGTACCTGAGACACGTT
>QIJG01000217.1 GCA_003232715.1 Nitrospirota bacterium | reverse complement strand
GGAGGATTGTCATTCCCGCAACGTCGGGAATCATATCCCTCTTTGATTCCGGACAAGCCGGAATGACACTTGAGAGTTGACACGGCACTACGGTCGGGCACGACCCGGTGAAGAAAAACAGCAAACCTGGAAAAGACTGCGCTTCTTTACAGAATATTACCTTAAGCAACTTACCCTCAGGATTAAACCACGATAAAACATATCTTATTTTAACATGTTCAGACAATGATTGTTATAATGACATAATATGGGTTAACAAGAAAAGGAAAAACCGGGAGGGGGACTTGATAGTGCGTTCCTCTCTGGCAAGGCAGTACCCCTTTGTTCCCTCCCCCTTGACGGGGGAGGGTTAGGGTGGGGGTGAAACTTTTCTTCAGGAGAGGGAAGGTATCCCTCTCCTGAAGAAGTTACGGACTTGTTTTTCGGTTGTACGGATTAAAACTTCCAGGAATAACCTACCGATAACTCCCACTGGTTCATTTCAAGTTCTATATCCTGCCCGGGGTCCAATGGGTTGGGCCCGCTGACACTGTTTGAAAAGGCACGCATGAGCGAGGCACTCAGTTCACGGTTATTGTCAAAGGCCTTTGTAAAACCCAGGGTTGCGTGCTGCTTGATAACTCCGGGTGCAAGTATGTTAAACATAACTTCACTGCCCGGGATGGGCTGATCTCCGAAGGAGTAACCGGCACGCCATGTCCAGTACCTGCTGCTCTGCCACTGAAGACCGAACTTGTAAACCGTCATGTCCTTCCAGCCAAAACCTGCACCATTCTTGTTGCCGAGTTGGCTGGTTTGAATATTGGGTTTAAACGGATTACTGACAGACTTGACATCACTGTAATTTATACGCTGCACATCCACTAACAGGGTCACCGCAGGATTAATTTTGTACCCGACCCCGACAGTCCAGTTGGAGGGGATATCAAAGTCTCCCTGTTCAGCAAATAACCCCGCATACTTATCGAGTTTACTCATAAAGATTTTGGTCTGATACGAAGCCCCCAGGTACAGGTCCGGCAGGACTTCACCGAGATAGCCGATCCTTGCCCCATAACCGTATGAATTGTCATACCCGTTATTGGTAAGTTTAGAGGGATCAGCGGAAAAACCACTGAAAGCCTTAAGGCCTGATGCCTTAAACCTCTGATACGCCAGAATGACACTTATCCCGATCGCATGTTTGGGGGTCAATTTTACTGAATAGGTTGGGGCGACGAACAACTGCATCAGGTCTATACCGGTAGGGGAAGAACCATTAAACGTATTAGTGTCATAATCGGTATTCATGCCTCCGTTTCCGTATATCGACACGCCGGCAGAGCTCTTTTTATTCAACATATAGTTAACACCTACCGAGGGTATCACAAACATCCTGGAACCACTCTTCACGGTTCCGGGCGTCAGACCAAAAGCAGGAGGACCGGATGGGGTGCCTCTTACCGTATACTTCCTGGATGGCATAAACAGGGTGATACCGGCATCAACGCGGTTACCGACGAATACCATTCCGGCCGGGTTGATGGTGGCTGTTAACGCATCCGTCGGCAGGGCTACACCGGCACCGGCCAAGGCCTTGTTCTTGATGCTGTAGCCATGGGCAAAGTAGCCGTTTGTTGCATATGCACTCGCAACAAAACTGAAGATCGCCACCATCATAACAACTGAACAAAGCAAAGACCCTTTCAGACTGCTAAATCCTTTTTGCCTCATTTCTTTCCTCCTGTTTTTTTCTGAGGGACTGTACCGTCTCCTGAGTTTAGAAACTATAAACTTTCGAATATGTTCAATTTATAGCATATTCCGGGAGATTTGTCAAGTTGGGATTGGCTTTATTAAATGTCTCGTAATTGAACCGACATCAATCTAAAAATCTCCCCTTGCCCCTCTTTGCCAAAGAGGGGGATGATACCTCAGAGGGGGATGATACCTCCCTTTGGCAAAGGGAGGTTGGGAGGGATTTTTTAAATAATATGTCCACACTATTTTGAGACGATTAATAATTACAGAATCAGGGTTTTTATGGACGGGACAGCAACGACAGGGGAATCAAAACAGGCCTTTCACCTTTCCGGTCTCGACATCCACGTCGACCCTTCTGTAGGCCGGATCTGAGGACGTACCAGGCATCAGTTTTATATCACCTGCCACTGGAACGACAAAGCCGGCTCCCCTGAAGATAAGAACGTCCTTCACAAAGAGCTTCCATCCTTTCGGTACCCCTTTTAAGGCCGGGTTATCACTGAGACTCAGGTGGGTCTTGACCATGCAGGTGGCGAATTTCCCAAGCTCCGGGTCTGCCTCTATTGCCTTGAGTTTCTGTACCGCCTCAGATGAAAACTCTACACCGTCCGCTCCATAGACATCCTCTGCAATCATCTCAATCCTGTGCCTCTGGGTTACACCAAGCTCATAGAGGAACTTGAAACTGCTCTCCTCCTCACAGGCATCAAGTACTGCATCAGCAAGCTCAAGTGCACCGTCACCACCTTTCAACCAATGCTCGCTAACGGCACCCCTTGCACCGGCGGCCTCAACCATCCTCCTGACAGTCTCAATCTCGGCCTTGGTATCCGAATAGAAGGCATTTATACAGACCACCGGGGTTGATCCCGACTTTCTGACGGTATTTATGTGATGTATGAGGTTACCACAACCCTTTTCCACCCATTCTACATTCTCTGCAGCGTATTCCTCGGGAATAGGTCTTCCCGGAACAGGAACAGGTGCACCACCGTGACATTTCAGTGCCCTGATTGTCGCCACTATCACTACGGCAGCAGGTTTGATGCCCGAGTAACGGCACTTGAGGTTCCAGAATTTCTCGAAACCGATATCAGCGCCAAACCCGCTCTCGGTTATATGGTAATCCGAGAGTTTCAGGCCGACCCTGTCTGCTATAATCGAAGACTGTCCGATGGCAATATTGGCAAATGGTCCTGCATGGACCAATACGGGCTGTCCCTCTATGGACTGCATCAGGTTCGGATTTATCGCACCGGCCATCCATGCAGTCATTGCACCTGCAACTTCAAGGTCTTCCGTAGTTACAGGGTTTCCCTGCTTGTCATATGCAACAACTATCTTCCCCATCCTCTCGCGGAAATCCTTGAGATCGGTTGCCACCGCCAGTATGGCCATAACCTCGGACGAAACGGCAATATCAAACCTGGACTCCATCATGAAGCCATCCATCTTTCCGCCGATACCGATAACCATCTTTCTGAGGGCCTGGGCACAGAAGTCCATAATCCAGCCCATCTGGACATTGCGCGGGTTGATATTCAGCCTCTTCAGATTACGCCTGGAGAGTTGTTCGTCATTATAATTGAACTCATGCTGCATCCTTGCAGTCATTGCAACCATGGCAAGATTATGAGCATTCATGATGGCATTTATATCTCCGGTAAGACCAAGAGAAAACGGTGTCAGCGGGATACACTGAGAAAGCCCGCCCCCTGCTGCCGAACCCTTGATATTCATGGTCGGCCCCCCGGAGGGCTGTCTTATCGCAGCCGTAACGTTTTTACCCCTCTTGCCCATCCCCTGAAGGAGTCCGATCGTAGTCGTTGATTTTCCTTCGCCAAGCGGTGTTGGAGTGATGGCGGTTACATCAATGTACTTTCCGTCCGGACGGTCCCTGAGGCGGTCCAGGATGCCCTTATAATCGACCTTTGCAACATAATGGCCATGTGGAAGGAGCTCTTTTTTATCAAGCCCCATCTCTTCGGCCAACTCGTAAACCGTCTTCATGTTTTTTTCTGCGGCCTCTGCTACCTCCCAGTCCGCATGCTTCGTTGGATCAATCGGCATAATTACCTCCCTTTCCTGGTTTCAGGTTTATGTTGAATTATGGAAATAAGGAGTAATGAGGCAATGGATTAATGATGTATTGACAATAAAACATTACGCCAATATTCCATTGCTCCATTACTCCATATTCTTATAGTCCTAATAACTTATCAGCAGGTTCACCAGCTTTTCGTTCATTGAGTGTATGTTCTTGCTCGCCACCCTGGCTATGGCCTTCACAATCTTGTACATTACCTGCGGGTGACTGTCTTCAAGGGACTTGAAGGTCTCGGTCTTCAGGAGAAACAGTTCGGTATTCTCAACAGCTGAAACATTTGCGCCATGCGCCTTCTTATCCTCTATAACAGAGAGCTCTCCAAAGAAATGACCCTCATTGAGTATGGCCAGCGTCTGTTTCCACCCATCAGGGGTGCTCTTTGATATCTCGACCTTTCCATCCTTCACAAGGTGGATCCCCTTTATCGGTGCCCCCTCTTTAAAGATAAGCGTTCCCTTGGGATAGCTCCCGACGGTTATCTTCTCCCTGATCATCAGGAGCTCTTCATCGTCGAGCTCTTTCAGAAGTATCTGTTTCTTTAAGTCCGCTATGTTAATCATTGCTGCCCTCCCGTATTATAATATTCCGGCATTACTCTCTCAACAGGCTGTCAGGTCTTACCGCAACCTGCCTTCCCTTTAAACTTTCTCTATCCTGACGGTACTCACCTTAAG
>QIJG01000199.1 GCA_003232715.1 Nitrospirota bacterium | reverse complement strand
GCACCGACAACCACGCACATCCGCGGAATATCACGTATGGTGATATCTTTGAAAGCCTTGAAGTTTTTAAGGCGTAAGCTTTCAATCTTAATGCTCATGGTTCATTTACTCCTGTCTTTTATTGGCAAAGTGATACAATTTACGAAAAAGGCGTTATATTACACGTGTATTTGAATCTGATTATACTACTTTTCACCGAATACAAAACAGCGTCCGCACACTCCTCCGTTGCAGTAACTGTTTTTTTAAGTCCTCTGTGGATTTTATTCATCCTGCCCCTTTACGCACTAACAGTTTTAAAAAACAAGATAAAAATCATGCTTATGCAAAACCCTAACCGGACAATTCCGATTGAGTTTCTGATAAACAATTAGCAGCAATCCCCCCGGAGTCCTTTAAGTTTAAATTGACACTTAGGTCAACTATGCTAATATTAGCCCCATAATTGACCTATCAATCAATTAAATAATTGACAAACAACTCAAATTAATCTATAATAATTATAACAATTGACAAAGGAGTCAAGTATATGCAGGATGTAATTTCAGCCTTGCTTGATCAGATTGTCCTTGAAGGGAAAAAGCAAGGCCTTGAACAGAAAGATATTGCCCGGAAGGCAGGGATATCACAGGAAACACTGTCGCGTGCCAAAAAGGCATCCGACGTACAGCTTTCCACCCTTATCCGGCTGGCTAATGCCGTGGGGTTGAAAGTAGCGCTGGTCCCTGCTGCACCTGTTTTAGAAAAAATTCTCTCGGGAGATCTTTTCCGTGAAGACTGACCGTGAAGCAGTGATCTGGACACGCATAGGAATGCGACCAGTGAAAATGGGGCGTATCTATGTGACCGATTCCGAGTGCCGGGTTACATACAGCGAGGACTTTCTGAATACCGGTCTGCCCGGGATCGGGATTCTCTACCCTCCGGAAATCATTCAGCAGACAACTGTAGTCCGCCCCCGGACCGAATTTTTTGACTTGCTGCCCCCTATTCAGTCCCTGATACCGCCAAGAGGCGAGAAGAATTTTCAGCGGCAACTCGTTCTTGCATATCTTGCCAGAAAAGGTATTGTCCCCTCACGGGGCATTGATGCGGATTGGGAGATCCTGATGATGGCTGGGCACGGTGGGATAGGCCACCTGGATGTATTTAGAGACGATGACAAGGCCATTGAATGGTATGAGGTTCCTGCCAAACATACCCTTTTTGAAATTTCTGACAAATTCGGGTTTTCCCTGAAAGAGTTTCTGACCTGGTTTGATGACGATGCCGCAGGGTTTATTCAGATCATGGGTGCCACACCTACCGTAGGGGGTGCTATCCCTAAACTTTTGATGACGATTCCTGAGACCGGTTGGACGGGGAGGGTAGGGCTTCCAAGTAAAATCGGAGCCCATGGTGTAACGGACGTAATTCTGAAATTTGAGCAGACAAGAAGTTATCCGGGCATTATCGAGCTTGAAGCCCTGGCCCTGGATATCCACGAAGAGGCAGGCTTTGAAGTTCCGCGCAGGTGGAAGGCCGTGATTAACGGTATTCCGACATTTGTTATCGAACGGTTTGACCGTGATGGGAACTGCAATCCCCTGTTTACCGAGACATTGTATTCCATATTCGCTTCAGGTGATAATACCGTAACAAATCCCTACAGTACCACCTATGATGCAATTGGACGGGCCATTGACCGTTCTCCGATTGACCTGGTTACAGACAGAAAGTCCGCAAAACAGTATCTTCTGAAACGGCTCTTGTTCGCTTTGGCAACAGGTAACGGTGATATGCACCTGGAAAACCTTTCGATTATAAACAGGGGAAATACGCTTGCTTTCTCACCTGTTTACGATCCGACCCCCATGCGGGCTTACAGCATACATAATATGTTGACCCCAATGCCGTTTGGACAATATGGAGAAGTCCCCTTGGGCGAGGCCCTCTTGAGGTTTACAAGGAACCTTGGTTTCAGGAAGAACTATCTGCTGGACCTGATAGATGATGTACTTTCTGTTACAAGGGATTATGCGGACCGTGTGCGGGCATTAAAAAGTCTGCCGGATAGAAACAGGGAAAACATAGTTTCCATTGTAGAGTCGATCAAGTCAGAACTCAGTGCCTGCTCAAAAATTACGTAACCTTTTACTGCCTGCTCAACTGTGTGCCAAAATAGTGATATGGAGACGAAAAGGAACACGAATACAAGGTTTTCACTTATTCTCGTCACGACCGGTCGGGACTCCAGGGTAATTATCACTGAATTCAGGTACTACTCTTCCCGTAACCCCTGGTAATATCTTCTCCCATTGCATGCAGCAGCCCTGCCTCAGCCCTCTTCAGGGAATAAACGGCACTCCAGTAATTTGTCTCTGCCCTGCTCGTCAGGGTTACAGCGTCTATGACATCCGTTGCCGTTCCTACCCCTTCACGATAACGAATCCGCTGGAGCCTCAGGTTCTCTCCTGCCTGCGCCACCGCCTCACTGGTTACCCCCACCTTTTTCCCGGCACTCCGGAGTTGAAGATACGCCTTCTTCACATCAAGCATTATGTTGTCACGGAGTTTTTCTTCCGTCAGAGTGAGACTTCTGAGCTCCGCTCCGACCTTCCTTATCCTTGCCCTGGTTGCACCGCCGGAAAAGAGG
>QIJG01000108.1 GCA_003232715.1 Nitrospirota bacterium | reverse complement strand
ATGATTCGGCATTATAATAAATTCATCCAATTCAATTCCATTTATATGATTTATCAAATCGCTCCATGTGTGTTCGACCAATCGCCCCGTTTCATTCATGTTCATTCGGGGCGATTTTATGTCAATAGGTTTGTCGTGGGCGGTTAATGGGGCACGGATGGGTTTGGAACGGGTCGGTACGGCATGGATGGGTTTGGAACGGGATACGGCATGGATGGGTTTGGAACGGGATACGGCATGGATGGGTTTGGAACGGGATACGGCATGGGCGGGTTTGGAACGGGATACGGCATGGGCGGGTTTGGAACCCGCCCCTACGATATGTCCAAATAAACATGCTTTCCCATGCGTGCAAATGGTAATGAAATATGCACCATTTTGAGAATAATCGTAATTTTTCAACCGGATTGACCTGCGCCTATGGATATCAGGATTGTATGTCATATCGTCTTCCCATAATTATACGTCATATCGTTTCCCCGTAGGGGCAGGTTCCAAACCTGCCCTTCTTTTTCCCGTTCCAAACCTGCCCTTTTTTGTAACCCACCAATTCCAAACCTGCCCTTCTTAATAAAACCCAACCGTTTAAAACCTACCCGTGTTATACCAGCCGTATCTTCCCGGTTAAAAGGTTCTGCATCATGCCCTGCTTTATCTGTTTGTATTTGTCGAGTTTGGTTTCTAACGCGGATATTTCAGCGTCCATGTCAGAGAGAGTCTCAGCAATGCGGATTTGTTCCTCTTTAGTTTTTGGAACTTGAAATTCAAAATGAACAAAGTCCTTTTGATATAAATGATTGATTGTAGAACCTGCACTTAGCTGAGATAGAAACTTTAGTAATAGTTCAGTCCCCCCCTCCCCCTCCCGCCAGGGGAGGGGGGACTTGATAGTGCATTCCTCTCTGGCAAGGCAGCACCCCCTTTGTTCCCTCCCCCTTGACGGGGGAGGGAACAAAGGGGGTGAACTATTACCGATTGAGCTGTTTTTACCCTTCACCTGCCCTCTCAATAAAATCCTTTAAGGCTTTAATTTAATGACCTCTTCTCTGATCTTGCCGGCAAATGCCTGGTAAGGATCAGGGGCCTCTTTGTCCTTTGCCGGTACTACCGGGGAGCCGATGTGTATCTCGACATGTGCGGGCTTTGGATACTTGCTGCCCCTTGGCATGGATTTGTAGGTTCCTTTAATATAGACCGGGACAACAGAGACTTTAAGCTCAACGGCAAGGGTAGCCATGCCTTTTTTGAATTCCATGACTTCTCCGTTAAAGCTTCTTCCGCCTTCAGGGAATATACAGAGCGCCTTCTTCTGTTTTAAGAGATAGGCACTCACCCTCAGTGCACTCAGGAGTGAGGTGTCCGGGTCAATCGGTATTACATGGGCGAGATGAGCACCCCACCTCATGAATGGTCCTTCAAAATATTTACTTGCCCCCTGGAAATAAAGGGATCTAAAGACCCTGAGGGGCAGATTGGCAGCAAGCAGCAAACTGTCAAGGTAGCTTGCATGATTCGGGGCTATGATAAAGGGTGGCTGAGGTATGTTTTCTATGCCGGTGATCTTTACCCTGAAGTAAATCCTGCTCAGGAGCCGTAGAAATCCAAGCCCTATAAAGAGCATTACCTTTTCATATATGCCCTGGAAAAGGAGGGCCTCGGCAATCTTCTTCTCTCCTGCCTCTGCATCAAGTAGCCTTACGTCCTCTCCCCTCTTCCGGCCTCCTTCCCTTACAGTCCTTTTTGCCTTCTCTATCAACTCTTCAATGGTCTGAACATCAAGGGTAAAATCATCATAAAGTTTTATGCCAAGATTTCTCTCCAGTGCAACGACCAGCTCGATCCTCTTGAGGCTGTCAAGCCCTATATCCAGCTCCAGGCTGTCTGTTCTTCCCACAGCAATATCTTTTCCTGCAACCTCCCTCAACGACGATATAACCTTTGAGGAAATTTCATCGCTGAGGAGGGATTCGTCTACTTCCGCCCTATCTTCTCTTTTCTCTTCCTCAAGGAGTTTTTTCACCATAAATCTCCTCAGTTTGCCAAGAGGTGTTCGCGGCAACGGGGCGGAATGAAGGGTAAACCCTTTCAGCCTCATATATGGGGGCAGTTTCATTGACAGGCCGTTTATCTCCCATTTGAGATATTCATAGATGTTGCCGACTTTCATCTTCTTTGCCATCTCCATATCAGGCACTACAACCGCACTCAGTCCATCTCCGGTACCGACTACACATAACTCCTTTATCAACTCAATCCCCTGGTAATGCCTCTCCACATCCTCGGGATAGATATTTTTGCCTGAGCTCAGCACAATAACCTCTTTGGTCCTGCCGGTAATATAGAGATAGCCGGTACTGTCCAGATAACCGAGATCACCGGTATGCAGCCAGCCGTCCCTGATAGTCTTTTTCGTCTCTTCAGGGTTCCTGTAATATCCCTTCATAACCATCGGCCCCTTTATCAGGACCTCTCCGTCACTGCTTATTTTCAGCTCCACATTATTGAGGGGTCTGCCTGAAGACCCGGGCTTTCTCCTGTTCGGGGGGGTAAACGTTACAACAGGTGAGGTCTCGGTGAGGCCGTAACCCTCAAGCACTGTAAATCCGATCGCCTCCAGGTCCAGCATAACCTGGGGGTCGAGTTTTGCCCCCCCGGATGCAAAGAATCTGAACTGCCTGCCAAACTTCCCGTGAACTGAAGAGAATATATACCTGCCGGGGTTCAGGTTAAATCTGTTCCGCAGAAGCCTGAAGAACTTCAAAAGATGAGGGAAAACCCTGTTAAGCAGGGGAACCTCATTGAATCCCTGAAAAATCCTGTTCCTGAAAAGTTCAAGCAGTTGAGGGACACCTACAAGTATAGTGCCTCTTTTTTCTCTCACGGCATTGAGGAGTTCAGGCCCTTTTAGCCCCGGAGGATAGGTTACTGTAGCCCCTTCAAAGAGGGGTACCAGAAAGGTGGTCATAAATGGATAGGTGTGATGAAGGGGGAGGACCGAGATTATGTTGTCATCATGACTGATTATGCCTGCTTCGATCAGGGCATCTGCATCCGGGCAGAAGTTTCCATGAGTCAGGACCACACCCTTTGGCCTGCCGGTGGTCCCGGATGTATATATAATGGAGGCAATATCGTCGGGAGTTGGGGCCGGGGCAGCGGGAGCCGGGAAACCGGAGTCGTTTTTTTCGGGGATGGAATCCGTAATTCCGTCAATATCGAATGTCTCAACAGCAAGACCCTCAGATGCCTCCATAACCTTTGCCCCTGTATAGTTATCATGGAAGACAAAAGCCACCTCGGCATCAACTATGAGATTCCGCATCTCTGAAGCAGTGAGCTCAGGGTCAACAGGAACTCCCACTGCACCGGCAGCGGAAAGGGCAAGGTAGGAGATACACCAGTAGGGAGAGTTCCTTGCAGACAAAAAAACCCTGTCGCCCTTTTTAATCCCCTTTTCCTTCAGTCTTTCAAGCAGAGAGACTGCATTATGGGCGAC
>QIJG01000175.1 GCA_003232715.1 Nitrospirota bacterium | reverse complement strand
TAACCTGGCAAACAAATACAGAGTTCTTTTGCTGGCTGAGTGGTTAGCTTTGCTGACAAATATGTCTCCCTGAAGAGTTGCCAGGTTAATACATTCAAATCGTTACACTAATAAATGACAAGATGTCGATCCATCCTGATAAAAAGGCAAGAATTATCGGACTCATGTCAGGAACATCTCACGATGGGGTGGACGCTGCGCTGGTAGAGATAATGCCGGGTGGCACCACTGGAAACAACGCATCTGCAGACAGTAATGACCCGGAAATCCGCCCGGAAATCCGCCCGAAAATCAGCATTGAATTAATCAAACACCTTCACCGTCCTTTCAGCAAGGCATTGAGAGAGGAAATACAGGAGGCATTTACCGGAAACACAGAACATATATGCAGGTTAAACTTCAAGCTGGGAGAGGTCTTTGCAAAAAGTGTACTATCCCTGCTTGATGCTTCCAGGTTAAGCTCAAAAGATATTGATGCCATAGCCTCTCACGGCCAGACCATATACCACATCCCGCCGTCGGGCAGTCCATCAAGGAGAAAATCCGGCTCTACCCTTCAAATTGGTGAGGCGTCAGTGATAGCAGAAAGGACCGGTATTATGACCATATCCGATTTCAGGACCCGCGATATGGCTGCCGGAGGACACGGGGCACCCCTGGGTCCCTTTACGGACTATCTGCTCTTCAGAAAAAAAGGGCTGAAGAGGGCCGTGTTGAATATTGGCGGTATTGCCAATGTAACACTCGTTGAAGAGAGGATAGACAGCACCATAGCCTTTGATACCGGCCCCGGAAATTCATTGATCGACGAGTCAATAAATATTGCTCATCAGGCAGACTCGCTTTTGACAGGCATGGCTCTGTTGCAGAATCAGGCAGGCCGGACAAGGGTCTCCTGAAAGAACTCCTGAGACATCCCTACCTGAAGAAGAGACCTCCAAAGACAACAGGGAGAGAGTTTTTCGGAGCGGAAATGGTAAAAGATATTTTCAGCAGATACGGCAAGCTCGCTATCGAGGACATCCTCTCGACACTGACTTATTTCACGGCAACAAGCATTTGCAGGGCAATAATTCCACATGGGCCTGATGAGGTTATTGTGGCAGGGGGAGGCACAAAAAACAGGTTTCTCATGAAACTCATCCACGGGATGTTTGAGGCAAGAGAGATTACCGTCAATAACATCTCAAAATACGGGACCCCTCCTGAAGCAAAAGAGGCTGTAAGTTTTGCCCTGCCCGGTTATCAAACCCTGAACCTGCAGCCAGGCAACCTCCCCTCTGCCACGGGAGCGCTCAGGAAGGTGATTCTCGGCAAGATAACCCTGCCGTAAGATAATGTCTTGAAATGCAGGAATTAATATAAATACCTCTCAGGGTTTTCGGTAATACACCTCATTACAGCCCGTTCATCAATCCCCATCCCTGCCAGCCTCTCTGATGACTCAATAACCGTCATACACCCTCCCAAGAGACTGCCGTCACCCACGGTTATACCCTGATACTTCGATGAAGTCCGTGTCTGTTTTACTGAATCCGAGACAATGATTATCCTTTCAGGGTTTTTAACCTTGAATACAAGCTCAATCGTCTTTGCATGAAGGTGAAAGGGGTCTGCTATCACCTCAATATAAATATCTTTATTCAGGAGTCCAAAGCCTGCAATCCCGGGTTCCCGGTGATGAATCCCACTCATGGCATTGAAGATGTGTGTAATCCCCCGGGCCCCTGAATGAAACCCCCTCTCAGCCTCAGCATAAGTTGCATCTGAATGGCCCATGCTGACGATGATTCCCGTACCGGATATTTTTCTTATCAGTCCCTCCGCACCCTTGATCTCCGGGGCAATGGTCATAATCCTTATAATATCTTCAAACCCTTCGATCAGTCTTTCAAGGTTGTACTCCTCTGCTTCAAGGAATGCCCCGGCATCAAGGGCGCCGCATTTCAGGGGATTAAGAAAGGGACCCTCGAGGTTTATACCGGCAATAACCGCACATTCACCCTCTACCTTCTGCCTCTCCATTGCACCCCTGATTGCGGCCATGTTTTCACGCATTACTTCAATGGCGGCTGGGTATACGGTGGGGATGATCTCCGAAACCCCGTGCCGGCCATGGATTTCAGCCATCTTCAGGATATCCTCCGCAGCAGCCGTCCTTGTATCGTAACCGCCCATACCGTGTGTATGTATATCTATAATCTTCATTAATTCCTTCAGTCTTCAGCCTTCAGCCTTTAGTTTCTTCAGCCACCTCTTATACCGCTTGATATAAAGATGGCCTGCCACTTGTTCCAACCCATGGTGACATCGAGTATCTTTACCATGGCAAGGATTACCTGGCCCTTTATGATTGTATGGATGAAGACGGAAAAATATATCGCCTTAAAACCCCTCAGGATCGAGGCAGGCCTTCCAGAATAACGCATCTCTGTAAGCTCCACATCCGTCATCACCCCGGCAGACTTCCATAGTTTTGCAAAGACTGTTACAGAGAGCATACCGCTTATAACAAAGCACCACCATTGCCAGTTTTCGTAAATGCCCTGCGAGCGGACAAGCCCTGTAACGTAAAGGGGCGTGTCTGATGAGAACGTAGTGGCAACCATTGAAGTCCCGACGAGCCACCACGGGAGATTTCTCCCTGAAAGAAAAAACTCCTCGGTATTTGAGGATGCCTTTT
>QIJG01000087.1 GCA_003232715.1 Nitrospirota bacterium | reverse complement strand
CAGTGCATTGAATTCATAGGGCAGGCCAAAAAATCGAGTGTGGTTCAGATAAGGTGTAATGCCGGTTATATTCCTGCTGAATCCTGGGTCCATAAGAAAGACGAGGGCGGTGGCAGGATTGTTGGTGAGGTCTGCCATTTTGTGGAGGCTATTACCGGGGGGTTGCCGGAAAAGGTCTTTGCCTCCTGTACAGAGTCGCCGCAGGGGTTAAGGGACAATCTGACGATATCCATGAAAATGGACAACGGTGCTGCGGTTGCCATAACTTATGCATCCAATGGTGATAAATCCTTTCAGAGGGAAGAGGTTCAGGTTTTTGCGGGCGGGGCTGTATGTGTGATAAATAATTTCAGGTCAGTTAATTTTATCTCGTCAGGTAAGCAGAAGGTGAAAAAATCCCTTGAGGTTGACAGGGGGTATGTAGATGAGATCAGGGCTACATGGAATGCCGTTAAAGATGGCGCTCCTGCTCCCATAGGTTTTGGATCCATCGTTGCAACGACTCTTGCAACATTTGCGATCGAGGAGTCAATAACAACCGGGGAGGCGGTTGAGGTAGAAACAGGGTTGTTTTGAAGGGTTTTTGATGGAAGATGGCTCTCGCAAAGGCGCACAGGCCGCCAGGAAAGCGGTATAACCCGTATAGTAAATAATCTGTAAACTTTGCGAACTTGGCGCCTTGGCGAGAAAAAGGTAGTGTAATTGATGGAGAATAACTCTCGCAAAGGCGCANTCTCGCAAAGGCGCAAAGTTCGCTAAGAAAAATGAATGAAAATGAAATAGCTGAAATTATTGTCAACAACAGTTTTAAAATCCACAAAAGCTTAGGCCCGGGGCTATTAGAATCTGTTTATGAAGAAGTATTGTTTTATGAGTTACTGAAAAATAATCTAAAGTGCGAACGACAAGTTGGAATATCTGTGATATATGAAAATATCAAAATGGATATTGGGTTTAGAGCAGACCTGAGGGTAGAGAACAAGGTTATAATCGAGTTAAAATCTGTTGAAAATATTATGCCTGTTCACAAAAAACAACTTTTAACATACTTGAAACTAACGGGATTAAAACTTGGGTTATTGATCAATTTCAATGTTGAATTAATAAAAAACGGTATAACCCGTATTGTAAATAATCTGTAGACTTTGCGAACTTTGCGCCTTAGCGAGAAAAAGAGGTAGTGTAAAGAAACTTCTTTCATAGTTTTTTTGGCGAACTTGACGTCTTTGCGAGAAAAGTAGTTGTATTATGAAAATCCTGCTCCTTTCCAGATATTTCCCCCCCGAAATAGGCACGGCAGCAAACCTGTTTTACGAATTGGCAAGGGGGCTGGCTGACAGGGGACACAAGGTAAATGTTGTTACAGGATTCCCTTGGTATAACCTGAAGTCGGTTCCCGCTAAATACCGGGGCAGGCTCTTTATGAAGGAAGATATGGGCAGAGTTCATGTTACACGATTGGCTTTCCCGGTATTCGGGCCTAAAAAAATAAAACTTGCCGTTGGACACCTGACCGCCCCCTTGACATCCTTTTGGGGAGGACTTCTTTCAGAGAAGCCTGATGTCGTCTTTATCTACTCTCCCCCGCTGTTCATGGGGGTGTCGGGATGGCTGCTGAACCTCTTCAGGGGGGTTCCATTTATCATGGGTGTTCAGGACCTGCACCCACAGTGTTATATAGACCAGGGGGTACTGAAGAACACGCTGCTGATCTATCTTCTTGAGACGCTTGAGAAGTTTTGCTACAGGAGGGCGTCTCTGATTACAGTCCATTCCACAGGCAACAGGAGGCATATTGTTGACATAAAGGGGATTGATGGAAGAAAGGTCAAGGTTCTTGCCAACTGGATAGACACGGATGAGATGAAACCCCTGCCGAGGGAGAACGAGTTTTCCGGAAAGTACGACCTCAATGGGAAATTTATTGTTGGTTATGCAGGAACATTGGGGATGTCTCAGGGGCTCCTGAGTGTAATTGAGGCTGCAAGGATTTTAAGGGACAGGGACGAGATCGAGTTTTTTATTGTCGGTGACGGCATAGAGAAAGAGAACCTGAAAAACAGGGTAAAAGAATATGATTTGAAAAATGTAAGGTTTCTTGACATTCAGCCGAAGTCTGTCTACCCATATGTAGTCGCCTCTTCGGATGTGGGGTTAGTAACACTGAACAGCAGGGTTAGAACTCCTGTAGTCCCCTCAAAGATACTGAGCCTTATGGCAGCGGCCAGACCGGTACTTGCAAGCATGCCCCTTGAGGGTGATGCCCCGAAGTTGATCAGTAAGTCCGGGTGTGGTATATGTATCGGGCCTGAAGACCCGAAGTTGCTGGCTGAAAAGATTCTTTTTCTTTCAGCTAATCCTGACATTTGTGCGGATTTTTCAAGGCAGGGCAGGGAATTTGTCGTCCGTGAGATGTCTCTCCGGAAGGCGGTTGCAGAATTAGAGGAGTATATTAGAAGTACGTTAAGGAAGGGACAAACATGAAAAAGATACTTGCCGTATTTGGTACCCGGCCTGAAGCAATAAAACTGGCTCCTGTAATCCTGCAACTGCAGAAAACCATAGGTGTTCAGATGAGAATTTGTGTCACGGCTCAGCATCGCCAGATGCTCGATCAGGTACTGGTCCTCTTTGATATTGTGCCTGACATTGATCTTGACCTGATGAAACAGGATCAAACCCTGGCAGAACTGACGGGCAGGATTGTCAGTGGGCTTGACGGGGTTTTTAAAAAAGAAAAACCCGACATTGTCCTGATGCAGGGCGATACTACAACAGTCATGGCTGCTGCAATGGCAGCCTTTTACAACAAGATCCCGGTAGGACATGTTGAGGCAGGACTGCGTTCTAACAATTTATATTCTCCCTTTCCCGAAGAGATGAACCGGCGGATTACATCCGTATTTACCCGCTTCCATTTCGCTCCTACAAAAAAAGCCAAAAAAGCCCTACTTAGAGAGCACATCCCTGAAGACAGGATATTTGTAACAGGTAACACGGTGATAGATGCCCTGAATATGATATTACAGAAGTCTATGCCGCAGGTTGTTACAGAGATATTAGAGAAGGCTGGAGTTAACGGAAAGAGCAAGAAACGCAGGATGATTCTTGTTACTGCACACAGACGGGAGAATTTTGGGAAAAATTTTGAGAGTATATGCTACGGTCTGAAAAAACTGGTTGAACGTAACCCGGATATCGTTATTGTGTATCCTGTGCATTTAAACCCTAAGGTTCAGGAACCGGTAACCAGGATTCTGAAGGGGGTGGAAAGGGTGTTGCTCATTGAGCCGATCGAGTATGATGCAATGGCACATTTAATGAACTCTGCCTCGATCATACTGACTGACTCAGGCGGCATTCAGGAGGAAGCCCCCTCGTTGGGGAAACCGGCTCTGGTTATGCGGGTTGAAACCGA
>QIJG01000281.1 GCA_003232715.1 Nitrospirota bacterium | reverse complement strand
GCGAATAGCAAGGAGTAATCCAAAGACCTCCGTCTATATCTGGATCTTGGTTGCAGTATTTAATATTCTGGCCTTTCCTTTTCATTCCAACACCCCTGCCTTAATCTTTATATTCCTTCTCTTCTCAGGTAGTTATCTTTATCTCTATAGAAGAATTGTGAGGTTTAAGCATTGGGGAGTTGGTGAGAGGTTGGTTACTCCCAGAGTATGACAAATATAAGGATATCGAAAAACGCAACCCTGATAACGGATTTGGGTTACGGATTTGCAAGATAAGATTTTTTGAGATACGGAGGCTAAATGATTATTCTTGGTTTAAATGCCTATTATGGCGATTCCTCGGCCTGTATTGTGGCTGATGGTGAGTTGATTGCCGCTGCTGAGGAAGAGCGTTTTACCAGGATAAAACACTGGGCAGGCTTTCCCTCTGAAGCGATAATATACTGCCTTAATGAGGCTGGTATTGAGTTTAAAGATATAGACCATATAGCTGTTAACAGGAAACCTAATGCAAATCTTTTAAAGAAAGCGTTATTTGCCTTATCTAAACGACCCTCTCTGAAATCGGTCGCTGACCGTATTAGAAATGCTAATAGAATCAGAGACATTGGTGAGGTTTTGAACCGTGAGTTGAGTTTTATGTGTCAAAAGATAAAGGCTGAGGTTCATACCGTGGAGCATCATGTGGCCCATCTGTCGAGTTCTTTCTTTGTTTCTCCGTTTAAGGAGGCTGCTCTCGTTTCAATGGATTGCTTTGGTGATTTTGTGGGGACGATGTGGGGTAAGGGTGTAGATAATATGCTGGAGATTGGAGACAGAGTTTTTTTTCCGCATTCATTGGGGCTTTTTTATCTGTCTGTTACTCAGTATTTAGGGTTTTTCAAATATGGTGATGAGCACAAGGTTATGGGGTTGGCTGCACATGGTGAACCTGAATTTATGAAAGAAATGAGAGAAATTCTTAAGTTGGCAGACAGGCATGCAAGCTTGAAAGATGGAAAGCTGTTTAACCTTGATCTGGAGTTTTTTACTCACCAGTCTGAAGGTGTTGCAATGACGTGGAATGACAAAGAGCCTGTCATGAGAGCGGTTTTTTCTAAAAAACTTGAAGACAGGTTAGGGCCTGCACGGAAGAGAGGGGAAGAGATTAGTGAAAGGCACAAGAACATTGCTGCTTCTCTTCAGAAGAGATATGAGGAAGTGTTTTTTCACATCCTGAACATGGTCTATAAGGAAACCGGGAGCCCTAACCTGGTTCTATCCGGTGGTTGTGCAATGAACAGCATGGCGAACGGCAAGATATTTGATAATACTCCTTTCAGGGAGGTCTATATACAGCCGGCTGCAGGAGATGCCGGTGGAGCTATTGGAGCGGCTTTTTATGTCTGGAATCAACTCCTGGGTATGCCCCGTTCATTTGTGCTTGATAAGCCTTACCTTGGACCGGGATATAGTGACTATAAAATAAAACAGGTTCTTGACAGCCATGCATCTGAAATAGAGAAAGAGGATTGTCGTATAAGAAAAATGAAAGAAAGGATTAATCTTTGCCGGGATACAGCCAGAGCTATAGCGGATGGTAATGTTGTAGGCTGGTTTCAGGGAAGAATGGAGTGGGGACCACGGGCTCTCGGAAACAGGAGTATAGTCTGTGACCCCCGCAGGCACGACATGAAAGATATCCTGAACTCAAGGATCAGGAGCCGGGAATCTTTCAGGGCTTTTGCGCCTTCAATTCAACTTGAGACAACGGGTGAATACTTTGAAACAGATTACCCGGATCCCTTTATGCTCAAGGTTTATAAGATCAGACCGGAAAAGAGGGAGATCATTCCTGCCGTTACTCAAGTGGACGGCTCCGGCAGGCTCCAGACAGTGAGGAGGGAAGATAACCCCCTGTATTGGCAACTAATTGAGG
Organism: Nitrospirota bacterium; assembly: GCA_003232715.1. Classification (GTDB taxonomy): domain Bacteria; phylum Nitrospirota; class Thermodesulfovibrionia; order Thermodesulfovibrionales; family JdFR-85; genus BMS3Bbin07. The sequence goes on along the minus strand of QIJG01000281.1, from coordinate 767 downwards.
AGTTTAGAAAAATTACCGATGTGCCGGTGGTCCTTAATGCATCGTTTAATGAAAATGAGCCGATTGTCCGCCGGCCTGAAGATGCTCTGGATTGCTTTTTGAAGACAAAAATGGATGTGCTGGTGATGGGCAATTTCTTTATAAGCAGGACCTGAGGTCTTCCACGCAACAGTCTGAAAAACCTTATCTTCTTGTTCAACGTTTAAATTGGCCTACCATTATAAAGTTAAATTCTGCTATTATAAGAGATAATGATATGTCGATAGCCGGAAAACTTCGGGGTGAACTAATAATTCCCCATCGAATAAGAGTTGTTTCTTTAATAAAGAATTCAAGACCTGAAGAATTCTCCCCTGGTATAGATAGACCTTAATGTTGCAGGAATACAAGTAGTTCTGCTTGCCTGTTATGTGCAGTTTTTTTATGCAGCTGCAAGTTAAACCTTATTAGGAGAAAAACAACCACTAATCTGATAATGGCACATTCTCTAACATTATTCCTTGCTTTTTTTACCTCGCTGATAATAACCGTTCTTATTCTGCCCAGACTGTCTAATATTGCCTTAAAAATCGGCCTGCTCGATTTTCCCGGACAAAGGAAAATGCATGCCAATCCAAGGCCCCTGGTTGGTGGTCTGGGAATGATGATGGCCCTTTCCGTTACCTGTCTTTTGTTTGTTCCCTTTTCAAACCTCAGGGGATTTTATGCCGGAATAGCCATGCTTGCAATTGTCGGTTTTCTGGATGATTTCAGAGAACTGAATCACC
>QIJG01000259.1 GCA_003232715.1 Nitrospirota bacterium | reverse complement strand
TGCTGACATTCATGCTGGCGCCCTTTGTGATTGCGAGGCTCAGGAGTTTCAGCCTGACGCAGCAGATAAGAGAGGACGGACCAAAGACACATATCTCAAAGGCCGGTACCCCGACCATGGGGGGTATTCTGATACTTGCCAGCATTCTCCTGACGGCCTTATTATGGATGGATCTTAAAAATCCCTATACCTGGGTGTTGATTATCGCTACTTCCGGCTTTGGTCTTATAGGTCTGGCTGATGATTATCTCAAGGTCGTCAGAAGAAATCACAAGGGCCTGAGGGCATGCTATAAGTTTGCCCTCCAGATAGCCATTGCCTCGGCTATCAGCCTTTTTCTGTACCATAATCCCTTCGACCCTTACAGCACAAAACTGAGTGTGCCTTTCTTCAAGAGATTACTTATTGACCTGGGGGTCTTTTATATTCCATTTTCCGTATTTGTTGTTGTCGGGTCATCAAACGCCGTTAATCTCACTGACGGTATAGACGGTCTTGCCATCGGGCTTGTTGCCATTGCAGCCCTTGCAAGCGGTGTTCTTGTTTATATCAGCGGCCATGCCCGGCTTGCCCAGTATCTGCAGGTCCTCTATCTGCCGGGCACAGGGGAGCTTGCGGTATTCTGTGGTGCAATGTTCGGCGCTGCCCTGGGCTTTCTCTGGTACAATACCTACCCTGCAGATGTATTCATGGGGGATGTGGGCTCTCTGGGGCTTGGTGGCGCACTCGGCACACTTGCCGTAATAACCAAACACGAGATTGTCCTTGCCATGGTCGGCGGGATATTTGTGGTGGAGACGGTCTCTGTCATACTTCAGGTACTTTCGTTCAAGCTTACAGGGAGGAGGGTCTTTAGGATGGCCCCGATCCATACCATTTTGAGGTAAAGGGATGGCCTGAGCCAAAAACAGTTGTAAGGTTCTGGATAGTGGGGATTATTCTGGCCCTGCTGAGCCTGTCGACTCTGAAACTGAGGTGAGTCCATTGGGGTGTTATTAAATTGTCAATTGTCAATCGTCAATCGTCAAATAACAAGAGGGTGCTGGTTGTCGGCCTTGGGCGAAGTGGTCTTGCTGCCGCAAGGCTGCTCCATTTCCTTAAGGCTGAAGTGACTGTAACGGATACCGGAGATAAGAATGTGCTTTCACAAACCCTCAAAAATCTTCCCGGGGATGTAAGGGTTGAGACAGGTGGGCATTCTCCCGTCCTTCTTGAGGATACGGATATGGTGGTAGTAAGTCCCGGAGTTTCCCTGAAACAGCCCTTTTTTGACCTGGCTATGGAACTCGGGATTGAGGTGATAGGTGAGATGGAGCTTGCCTTCAGGTTGTTAAGGCCCTACGGCATACCATGGGTGTCCATTACGGGCACCAACGGCAAATCAACCACAACTACCCTGATTGACCTGATGTTGACAAGGGAAGGCTTCAGGGTGATTACAGGCGGAAACCTTGGCACTGCAATAACAGAGGAGGTTTTGAGATGTCTGAAGGACGGTACGGCAGGGGATGTGGACTATGTAGTTGTTGAGGTCTCTTCTTTCCAGCTTGAAAGCATAAGGTCCTTTGCCCCGTCTCTGGCATCCATCCTGAACATTACCCCGGACCACCTTGACAGGTATAAGGATATGGAGGGTTATATTAAGGCAAAGACGGAGATTTTCAAAAACCAGACCCGTGATGACTGTCTCATACTGAACCTGGATGACCCGCTTGTCAGGGAACTTGGCGCTCATGCGTCCCCGGAGGTCTTTTATTTCTCCAGACAGGAGAATCCGCTGACAGGAATGGGCGGGGTTACCCCGCCCATTCCTCGCGGTGCTTATATGAGGGATGGCTGGCTCTGTATCAATGCTGACGGGAAAGAGGACAGGATTATAAGGGTTCAGGATGTAAGGATAAAGGGTGTCCATAATATAGAGAATGCACTTGCTGCCTCACTGAATGCATTCCTTTGCGGTGTGGATATGGCGGCAATCAGGGATGTGCTCTCAGAGTTCAGGGGGCTTGAGCACAGGATGGAGTTTGTGGAGGAGATAAAAGGTGTAAGGTTTTACAACGATTCAAAAGGGACCAATCCAGGCTCGGTTATAAAGTCTCTTGAGGGTTTTCAGGATGGTGTCATCCTTATCCTTGGCGGCAGGGACAAGGGGAGTGATTTCACTCCACTGAGGGAATATATGAAGGGAAGGGTGAAGGGGCTTGTGGTTATTGGTGAGGCACGGGACAAGATACTCAGACAGCTTGATGGTGTTACAGACACTTTAGAGGCTGAAGATATGACAGATGCAGTTAGAAAGGCATATTCCATGGCAGGGGCAGGGGATGTGGTGCTCCTGTCGCCCGGTTGTGCGAGTTTTGATATGTTTGAGGATTTTGAACACAGGGGAGAGGTCTTTAAAGAGTCTGTAAGGAGGCTGAAGAATTTGTAGGGTTATATTCGGGAGTTATTAAGACAATGATAAATAATAGAGAGTTGATGATGGAGAGTAAAGAGAACAGAAGGGTAGACAAATGGTTGCTCTTTATAGTCCTGTTCCTTTCCTTTACAGGTGTGGTGATGGTATACAGTTCAACAGCACTGCTGCCCATCTCAAGATCCGGAGGTGTGATTGCCGGGAACTCTGATTTCCAGTTCATCTATCTGAAAAAGCATGTCATGACCTTGCTTATAGCCATGTTTTCCATGTGGTTTTTTTACCGCATAAGCCCGGGCAAATTACAAAAGTGGTCCTATCCGCTCCTGTTCCTTTCATTACTGCTCCTGCTCTGTGTATTTATCCCGGGGCTTGGTGTGAAGATCAATGGGGCAAGGAGATGGCTGAAACTCTGGCCGTCTACCTTTCAGCCGGCTGAGCTTGCAAAGTTCGCAATGGTCCTGTCCCTTGCCGGGTATCTTTCCTCCCCCGGGTATAACAGGGACAGTTTTAAGTCGTTTATGAAACCACTAATTGTAATGATTGCCTTGCAGGGTATAATCATGATGCAGCCTGATTTCGGCGGGGCCTTTACCCTTGGGCTTATCACCTTTTCCATGCTCTTTCTGGCAGGCGCCAGGATAAAATTTATACTCATTGCTCTTGGCTCATTGCTACCTCTGGTGATTAAACTCCTGATGGAGCCCTACAGGCTGGAGAGGCTTCTTACCTTTCTTAATCCCTGGAAAGACCCTCAGGGTAGCGGCTTTCAGCTTGTGCAGTCCTTTATTGCCCTTGGCAGTGGGGGCCTGGAAGGTGTCGGACTTGGTAACAGCAGGCAGAAACTGAGCTTTCTGCCTGAGGTTAATACAGACTTTATCTTCTCCCTCATTGGTGAAGAACTTGGTTTAATCGGCGTTACCGTAGTACTCTGCCTCTTTATCGGCTTTTTTATCCGGGGGTTAAAGGTTGCGGGTAAGGCACAGAGTCCCTTTTCTTATTATGCGGCATTCGGGCTGACTATGATGGTAACCAGGGCTTGTTCCCACAAAGGGTTTACCCCTGCCTTTTATAAGCTATGGCGGCTCGTCACTGCTTGTTAATTTTATGGCAGCCGGCACGCTGTTGAGGATATCGAGGTCTGACCCGGAGCAGTACAGCCTCCCAAGCCGTGACATGCTTATAAGGAGCAGGGCGAGATTGAAGGCCCGCAGGCTCAGGAGGTCATCGTTATGAGGGTTGTGATTGCAGGGGGAGGTAC
>QIJG01000237.1 GCA_003232715.1 Nitrospirota bacterium | reverse complement strand
CAAGGTATTTTTCCGCCGTTTCCGTCCTTACATTGAGGGCAGTCTGCACAAGGACTGGATGGGCAAGTTTCAGTGGGATATGGGCAAGGCCGAGGGTAAAAACGAGATTGCAATAAAAGACGCTTACATGCAGTATAAAGGGTTTCACAACATAAAGGTCTCTATTGGTAACAAGAACTTTCCGTTTTCCCGCGAGTTCCTGACCTCCTCCAAAAAGCAGCAGCTTGTGGAGCGTACATTTGTAGGTGACCATAATTACGGCACTCCTGACCGTAATGTAGGTGTACACATTACCGGTCATAATAATGATAAGAAACTGACCTATGGCTTCTCTGTAGCCTCAGCCTCCATTGACCCTGATGCCAATAAGCTGGATTTTGACACACCTGTTAACAGGAATGAGGATTTCAACGAGGGCTGGATCGTTGGTGGCCGTCTGGATTACCATCCTCTTGGTAATTTGAAATTTTCACAGGGTGACTTTAAACGCAAGACCAAGGCTACCATCAGTATTGCCGCCTTCACATGGAACAATGATGGGGATAATAATACCCGTACTACGAACGGTGTTGCCGATGATCTTTCCAAACCGGATGTGGATAAGGTGACCGGTTTTGAGTTAAGTGGAGCATTCAGAAGCTCAGGGCTCTCAGTTGATGCTGAATACAACCTGTTCAAGGCTGATACAGTAGATGCAAATGTTACCGATGGTATATACAAAAACGGCAGCTCTGATCTTAAAAACTACTCCATTGAAGGAGGGTACATGGTAGTACCCGGCAAAATCGAGCTCGTTGCGGCTTATCAGGCACAGGATGCTGATAACTATGCAGACTTATGGACCCGCACCTCTGTTGGTACCAACTGGTTCATACAAAAGCAGGACATCAAGATGCAGCTTACATACAGGATGGGTAAAAATCTGAAGGGCGTTACTGATGATAATGAAAACGAGCTGTTCGTGCAGGCACAGTACGTATTTTAAGGATTGCAGAATCAGGGAATAACGAATAATAATGCCGGCACTCATTTCCAACCCTCCTTTGGGCAGGGGCTTTAGCCCTTGCCCAGCCTTTTATATAGCCTGAATCCAGTGATAAATGGTTGTTGGAAAGCGATATCTCAACTATAACCCCAAAAAGCCTGACGGCTTTCCGGAGACTCCTTACTCAACATCCGGAATTAAAGAAAACTTAAAGGTACCTTAATAACCACGTAACATAGCCATGTTACCATTGAGCCTATCTGATATCAATGATAGGCAGAAACCTGTATATGCGGAAAGTCGAGGAGGTTGTGGACATATTATTAAAAAAATCCCGCCTAACCTCCCTTTGCCAAAGGGATGGATTATTCCCCTCTTTGGTAAAGAGGGGTGAGGGGAGATTTTTAGATTGATGTCGGTTCATCAAAACACTCTTAAAAAGGAGGTAAAAATTATGTGTCCCAAATTTAATGATGGTATTTGTGAGGTTGCCGGCATTGAGCCGGAACACCTTGAGTGTGCAGACGGGAGTTGCTGCTATAAAAACAGTTATGAATACGAAATCTGCAGGCTCTTCATGGTGGATTGTATAGTGAATTGCAAAAACACACTTGATGTGGCGGCTGATGTAGCGGCATGAAAAAGAGAGGGAGGACAACCTCAAGAAGATATTTGAGGCATTCAGTCAAATAGAGGATCCAGGGACCAATAGATATGAGGGGACAGGGCCCGGCCTGACCATAACCAGAAACCTGCTGACTATTCTGGGTGGCCGTATCTCGGTCTCGATCAAGCTTGGTGAAGGCACGACTGTGGATATTTATCTGCCCTTTAAAAATAATGAGAAGAAGGGAATTATAGGGTCGGGTTTTATCTTAATACGGCATGCCGGGAGACGTGAATTTAAAGCACGAATCCGGCTGGAGGTGAATGGTTGTTAGAAGCAATATGGCAGACTCTTCACTCATTCTCGTCGGGCATCCAGCCCTTCTCCGAGGAAAGTATCACGATTCACCATCCAGGTGAATCGTGATACTTAAAACCGTTCAGAGTCAATCATATCACTTCCTTTCCTTGATCAAGGCTTTTTGCTGAATCCGGTAAAAATTAACATTTCCTTAATCCCCCTGTAATATGCAACTGCTATCTTAAGAGTCATGGGATACAGAAGTATGGGAAGGTGAATAAAGGACCTGTTTTTTCCGGAAGCGCACTGTTTGGTAAAAACACTGCTTTTTATGGAGGAGGGAAGGACTAATGAAATGCCCGTTTCTTAGAGATTGGATAGTATCATCCTGCAGGGCTGGAGATACCCCTTATATGCCGAGCCGTTTTCAACTTCAGGAGTATTGTAAAAACAAAGACCATAGAAAATGTCCATTCTACTCTGATATGCAGGGTCAGGTGACGAGTTTGCAGGGTGCAAAATTAGCGTTGGGTTGATGAGAAATGATTAATAATTGCATGCATGAAAGCATTCAGGCCTTTTCGTGACTAAAGTAAACGGAGAGCTTGTACAATGAAACAGCTATATAGATCGGACCTGCATGTCCATTCAAACTATTCCAACAAGTCCTCCATCTGGGCAATGAGAAAGCTTAATTGTCCGGAGAGTTTTACCTCCCCCCGTTTTATTTACAATACAGCCAGAAAGATGGGCATGGACTATGTAACGATAACAGACCATAACACAATAGATGGTGCACTGGAGATCGCCCACATGCC
>QIJG01000141.1 GCA_003232715.1 Nitrospirota bacterium | reverse complement strand
TGCTTATTGAGACTGATGCCCCCTATCTCTCACCGGTTCCGCTGAGGGGCAAAAGAAACGAGCCTTCCTTCCTGTTGCATACGGCCCGGAAGCTTGCCGAGCTCAGGGGGGTGGGGGTTGAGGATATTGCAAGAATAACCACCCTGAATGCAGGGAGACTCTTCGGGATAGGAGAGGTTTCCCCTGAGGGAAAGATTGCCTACAGGATAAGGGACTCCCTCTATCTTAATATCACCAACCGCTGCACGAATGCGTGTTCCTTCTGCATCAGGTTTCATTCCGACTATGTAAAGGGACATAACCTCAGGCTCGACCATGAGCCCGGGATTGAGGAGATGAAGGAGGCAATAGGTGATCCTTCAGCATATAAGGAAGTTGTATTTTGCGGGTATGGTGAACCCCTGATGCGTCCTGACCTGGTCAAGGCCCTGGCCAGGTGGATAAAGGACAACGGCGGCAGGGTGAGGATAAATACCAACGGGCAGGGTAATCTGATCCATGGCAGAAATGTTTTGCCTGAACTTCAGGGAATTGTTGATTTCATATCCATAAGTCTTGATGCTCAGGATGATAGGAGCTACAAAACCCTTTGCAGGCCCGTTTTAAAGGGCGCCTACAAAGGTGTTGTCGCTTTTATAAAGGAGGCCGGGAAATACATACCGGATGTAACTGTTACGGTTGTTGATGCGCCGGGGGTGGATGTGGAGAGGTGTAAAGAAATTGCGAGGGAGTTAAATGTGAGATTCAGGCTCAGGCGGTATAATCTCGTGGGTTGACTTAATCCACGAGATACAGGCCTGGACAACATTCGGGTCAAACTGTTTACCTGTACAGGTTATGATCTCCGTGACAGTCTCTTCAATAGAATATTGTTCTCTTTTTTAAAGGCTGTATCCGCATCCCAGTCACCGATATATGCCTGTGTATACAATTCTTCGAAATTTTCATCCAGGAATAGTACGACGCCGGTTCTGACACTCAGTGAGGACAGGGCTTTTTTTAGAAGCAAATAACAGATTCCATCGACCCCGAGTCCGGAGAATTCCTAAAGGAGGGATAATTCCTCGTAGGTATCGCTTAATTCGGTTACCGTGGCTTTCAGGTCTTCTTTAAGCCTATTTGTTTCCAAGTTGTTCACGTACCAACTCCAGCAGGATTCGAGGGCTGAAAGGTTTTGTTATGTAACGGTCAACTCCGCACTTGATTCCCAACTTTTCATCGTCCTCCTGCCCTTTTGCCGTTAACATGAAGACCGGTATCTTTGTAAGGTCAGGGTCGGTCTTTATTGTTTTGCAGATACTTATTCCACTGATTTCCGGCATCATCCAGTCAAGGATTATCAGGTCAGGCATTTCCCTGCGTATTACATCGACAGCGTTTTTGCTCTCTCTGAGAGTAAAAACCTCAAGCCCTCCACGTCTCAACTTGTCCTCAATCATCATCAGTATAAAGGGTTCATCATCAATTACCATCACTTTAGGCATCATCTAATCTCCTGTACGGCAGGGTGACAATAACGGTTGTTCCTTTAGTTAATCTGCTCTTGATATCAATGCTTCCGTGGTGTATCCGTACGATCTCTTTACACAGAGCAAGCCCGAGCCCGGTACCTTTGGTCCTTTCTCCGTGTGTCCCCCTGTAAAAACGTTTACTCAGGTTTGCCATGTCGTTTTCGGGAATCCCCCAACCCGTGTCAGATACTTCCAGTATAACATACTCACCGGAATATCTTACTCTCAGATTGATATAAGAGCCTGGGTCGGAGTATTTTACGGCATTATCAACGAGATTGAGAAGGAGTCGCCTTAATTTTCCCCTGTCACCATAAAACCCTTGTATATCAGTGTCTATTTCGGTCAAGAGGGAAATGTTCTTGTTTGCGACAGGGACATCAAGAACTCTTTTTACGGATTCAACAATTTCGGGGAAATCTATGTTGCTAAAACGTATGGATTCCTTACCGCTTTCGATCTTTGAGATACTCAGCAGCTCTGAAACCATTTCAGAGAGTCTCATCCCCTCTTCGTAAATGGTCAGAAGATATTCCCGGGCTCTTGTACCGTCAATGTCTCCATCTATGAGCATTTCAGATAGTCCAACAATTGCCGACAGGGGAGCCCTGAACTCATGGGAGACGGAACGAATAATGTCCGTCTTCATCCTGTCTATCTCTCTTTCTCTGGTAACATCCCTGAAGACCTGTACTGCCCCATAAATCCTGTTAGCAGGATCCATGAGTGGAAGTGAGCTTACATGAATTACATCTCCTTTTCCTTTTTCCGGAATAAACTCCGCTGATGCTTTCTCTCCTTTGAGAGACTTTACTACAGGACAGGCATCCCCTTCAACAGGCTCACTGAAAATCTCTGTGTAGTCCCTTCCGACAAGATTGGTGGCCGGTATCCCCAATATCCTCTCTGCAGAACGGTTTGCTGATACAATCACTCCATTGGTATCTACAGTGCAGACACCTTCAGACATGGTATTCAGGATCGCTTCAGCCAGACCACGGTCAATTCTCATCTCTTCGTAAAGCCTGATATTTTCAAGGGCCAGTCCGGTCATCTCACCAACCGCTCTCAACAACCGCTCCTCTTCCATGGTAAAGAAGTGTTCTTTGAACTTAAAGAGGCAATAGACACCGAGTGCACGGTCTTTACCTTTTACAGGAATGCAACAGTAACCCTTTATGCCCGTATCTTTAAATGCAGATAAGGAGATCCTGCTATCGGAACTCAGGTCTGAAGACGTCATTACCTCTCCGGTAACAGCGACTCTTCCAGGTATATCGCTACCAAGTTTTATCCTGACAGCGGTTGAAGTACATTGCTCAGCGATTCCCCTGTGGCAGGAACATATAAGCGTGCGTGTCTTCTCGTCGATAATGAATACGCAACCGCCGTCCATATCAAGAGCCTCCATGAGTCTGTCAAGCACACTCGAGAAAATCTCCTCTGCCTTTATGGATTGATTTATAATAGAGGCGATGGAATTCAGAAGGATGAGTTCCCTGTTTCTCCTGTTTATCTCATCCATGTGCCTCACACGTTCTGTTACGTCTCTCATGATCTCAAGCGCCTCAACGACCTTGCCTTCAGAGTTCCTGACGGGAGAGGCTATGACTTCAGCATAGCACTTGTTTCCACCCTCGTCATAATGTTCATGTATGGTCCTCCAGGTTCCACCATTGGTAAAGACCCCCTGAATAGGACAGTCCTCACCTTCCATCCAGCAGGGTCTGGAAGAATGATGAGTGATTTCATGACATTTTTTTTCGGTAATGTTGTTGCCATACCTGGTGAGGGCGGCAACATTGGCCTTCAGGATCCTGTAATCATGATTGATAATCAGTATTGAGTCTTCAATACTATCAATTATCGTCTCGATGTAGGCTTTTGATTCCTTAAGTTCTTTTACCAGTTTGGCTTGCTCCCTGAAGTCCTTTATAATCCCTATCTTGCCGACAACCTCGCCATCCCTGATTATGGGAGCACCGGTTATAAGTACGGGTATCTGCGAGCCGTCTTTGGCAGTGATGTTAATCTCATATATGGAGTGCTCTCCCCTGTGTCTCTTCAATCCGAGTTCCTTCTTCATTATCATTGCATTTTCCGTGTCGAGAAAATCATAGATTGATGATCCGGCCACTTGATTGCCTCATAACCGAACATCTTTGTAAAGGCCGGGTTTATGTCAACTATTATATCATTTATATCGACCACCCACAGTGCATCCATCATTGTCTTCACATAGGTATCCTTGTTCTGTAATTCTTCTGTCTTGGCCCTGAGATTGGTTAACATTTCATTGAATATCGTTGTTACCTCACCGAGTTCATCTGTTGAATAGACAGGGATTTTTATGTCAAGATTCCCCCCCTTTACAGCTTCTGCCCCGGCATAAAGGGCCTTGATGGGGTTAAGAAACCTCCTTGAAAAAAAGATGGAAAGTATAAAGGCAAGAAAAAAAGCATAAAAGGAGATACTTATAAGGTGCGTGAATATCTCTTTAAATAATTTATCCTCAATAGCACGGGCATCCTTGATCTTACCTTTTTCTATAAGAACCTCTGTGTCTGTAAACATCCCTTTCAGGTCTTTACGTAGTGAAAAGGAAAGGGGCAGTATGAGGGCAATTGAGAAGATGAGAAAGGTTAGAAGGAATTTATATATGAGCTTTGTCTTAAACATTATATTAAGTAGAAGAGGAGGAATTGGGCTGTTACAATGATAATAAGCGACATTACCACGATTATGAGAGGTTTAATCCCTTCCTCCGTAATAGATTCGAAATCAACCGACAGTCCGATTGCGGCCAGTGCGGTAGCGAGGGAAAAGCGGCTGATAGGTGCAGAGATGTCCGAGAGCCAGCCAAGCTTGAAGATGTTTACCATAATAGCAAGGAGAACAAAGACGACTATAAACCACGGGATATAGATGCGCCTGTCTTCTTTTCTGGAAAGAAAGACGGTCAGAGTTACAAGGAAGATGAGAGAAGACATTCTGAGGAGTTTATATTTAAGTGCTATTGTTACGCACTCGGTTCCATATGTGGATGCTGCTACCTTTATCTGTCCGATCATCGGCAGTGTTGTGCCGGTAATAAAGGCGAATTCTTTCATCCCTATGTCAAAGAAGTTTGCAAATACAGGATAGGCTATCATCCCGAAGAGACCATAGATCATCACGACAATCAGAGAGATGGAAGTCTCTTCACTGTCTGATTCTATCAGAGGAGAGACAATTGCAATTGCTGATGCCCCGCAGATTGACATTCCGGTGGCAAGGAGTATCCGGATATTTTTTCTTACTCCAAACCATTTTGCCGAGAAGTAGACAAGGCTGAATATTGCAATAAAGGTGAGAAAAACCAGCGGGGTCATGGCGGGGTCAATCTCTCTTATCGAGAGCTGTGCACCATAAAGGGCTATCCCTACAGGAAGAAATATCTTGATTGCAAGATTAATTCCGTCATTCAGAAAGTTTCTATCCTCCAGGATGTTGGAAAATAACATCCCGAGGATTATCGAAATTGCCAGGGCATCAAAAGTGGGATGGATATAGGAGAGGATGAAGGCAATAACAGCAATAACGAGAGATATTGTCAGACCGGAAAGTTTCTTTAACATTACCCTTAAACTTACCATAAAGGATCTTTTTTTTCAAGCTGACATTCGTATGCGTATGACATTCTATGCCGTCAGCAATTCACGGCGAACTTGTAACGTTTTGAGATTGCTTCGTTTCACTCGCAATGACGGAAAAGACTCGCATTGACATGAAAGGTTTGTGTAATGTCATTGCGAGGGTCCTCAGCGACAAAGCAATCCTGCACTGATTTTCACCGTGAATAGCCGGGTATACCTTCTCAGTGGCTTGGTTCTCTTTTTTACAGAAATCCTTTTTTGCCTTGAAGGACAACGGTAGCTGAGGACACAAATAAGTTATAATATCATAATGTCAAGATGGTTAATTATCATAGGTCTTTTGGGTATACTGGCAGGTGTATTCTCGGGGGTCGTTTTCTGGAGCCTCTCTGACCTGCCAAAGATTGAGGCCCTTGAGGAATATAACCCTATGGAGGCATCAAAGGTCTATTCCTCTTCAGGTGACGTTATTGCCGAGTATTATGTTGAGAGGCGTACCTTTGTCCCGTTTTACAGGATTCCCGGGTATGTGAAGCATGCATTTGTGGCAATTGAGGATGAGAGGTTTTACAGGCATCATGGTATTGATCTGATCGGTATAGCAAGGGCCCTGGTTTATGACATTAAGGCAGGCAGGATTGTTCAGGGTGGCAGCACTATAACGCAACAGCTTGCAAAACTGCTGTTTCTCAAGCCCGCGAGGAATATTTCAAGGAAGATCAAGGAGGCGGCATTATCCATACAGATTGAGAAGAGGTATACAAAGGACGAAATAATAGGACTTTACCTGAACCAGGCATATTTTGGCACCAAGGCATACGGAATTGAAGCTGCATCTCATACCTATTTTAATAAATCCACGGAAAACCTGACACTTGCAGAGGCTGCCCTCTTGGCAGCCATTCCGAGGGCGCCTTCATATTATTCACCATTCAAGCACCCTGAAAAGGCACTTAAGAGGCGGAACCTTGTTCTCAGAAAGATGTTAAAACTCGGATATATAACTGAAGACGCGTATAATGCAGCATTAAAAGAACCCCTGCCGGAAAAAGTCCACAGGAGACGTTATAAGGCCCCGTATTTTATTGAGTACCTGAGGGATATACTTGAACGCAGATACCCGGACAGTCTCTATACAGCGGGCCTGAGGATATATTCAACCCTTGACATGCATATGCAGGAGGTTGCAGAGAAGGCCGTAACCAAAGGTGTGCAGGCACTTG
>QIJG01000306.1 GCA_003232715.1 Nitrospirota bacterium | reverse complement strand
ATTCTCTGGGCATATGGTCCATGGTGGGTGTGAGGGTTGTGGTAGTGGCATTCTACTCAATGCAGGATACCCGCACTCCGGTAAAGGTGGCACTGCTCTCCCTGGCAACGAACATCATCCTGAGCCTCCTGCTCATGGGGCCGCTGAAGCACGGCGGACTTGCACTTGCAAACTCCATAGCATCAGGTGTCAACTTTTCCCTCCTCTTCTACCTCCTCAGCAGGAGGATAGTCAGTGTGGATTACAGGAGGGTGTTGACCTCTTTCTCAAAGACCCTCATTGCCTCAATCATAATGGGCCTCACAGCATGGTCAATACTGCATGGCCCCCTGTGGAGGGGCAACGGAGAGGTACTTAAAAAGAGCCTTTACCTTGGCGGAACCATCGTCTTATGTGCAGGCCTCTACTTCCTCCTTGCCCTGATACTGAAAAGCGAAGAGCTCAGGACGCTCTTTAATCTGTTCAGGAGGAAAGGGGTCAGGTCTCAACATTCAACATAACTAACTATCTTCTCACGTTTTTCCTATCTTGTCTTCATATCTTTTACATGCCTGTGATACTGCAGCATAGTCCATCCGGAACATCTCTCCTATCTCTTTAAGGCTCAGTGATGTATATCTCTTCAGCAAGTAAAGCGCCATTTGACGATACATATTCCCACGTTTTTTGCTGAATATCTCTTCACGGCTTATGGAAAGTTCCTCCATGACGTGCTGAATAATCTCTCCCGGCGTATATGCTTCTGCTTCTCTCGTCTCGGCAATCTCTCTCTTACGCCCAACGGAGTGTATTTTTTCTTTAACTGTTTCTATAAACCTCCCCTCGCCGAGGGCAATGCCCTTATATGAATCTTTTAAAGGACTTTCCATATAAAGATTCCTAAGCACATAGCTCTCATATTTCTTTTGTGCCCTGTGGGGATCTTTATCAAACTGTTTAAGGATAAACTCTGTATCAAGCCGTGCTACAGGCCTCCTTTTCCCGATATATTCAGGATAACTGCTCCATCGATATTCTCCGGGATTATTAACCATGCCGGCCCTAACAGGATTTGCATGAATGTAGGCTGAGAGCTGAACTGCGTAACTATCTTCTTCAACAACAATTGACTTGTATCTCCCCTGAAACACTACCCCCACGACCTTATGCTTTGCCTTAAACCAGTTGGTATAGGAGGCATTCAGATAGTGCATCCCCTCTGATATGTTGGCAAGCGGGGTCTTTATAAAGAGGTGATAATGATTCTCCATCAGGCAATAGGCATAGCACACAAAGGAATACTTATCGCAAGTCTCCCCTGTTTTATCAAGGAATATCCGCCTGTCATCATCACCATAAAAGATATTTTCCTTGCGGTTGCCCCTTGCTGTAATATGATAAACAGCATTCTCAAAAGATAGTCTTAACGGTCTTGCCATGGGTAAATCTTATCATTTACACCCCCCTTATGTCAAATGTTGAGACCTGACCCCTTTCCTTCTTTGGCCTGTTCCGGTATAATCAGGTTAATGACGCAAAACAGCCCTGGTTCCCCATGAAGAAAAGAGAGATAACTGAAATTATATGCAGGAGATACTGCAAGTATTATAAGGAGGGGAAAGAGGACCTGCTCTGCGGGACTTACAGGTATCTGGCAGAGATATACTCAGCCGGGGAGTTGGAGAGTGTGCCTGGGGAGATTACACCTGACTTTTCAGTGGATTCCTATATATTGGAAGAGATATGCAGAAAGTGTGACTTTTTTGCTGATGGATGTGACTTCAGGGGAGGCAATCCCGGCCCTCCTTGCGGCGGGTATTATGTAGTGGAATGGCTAAGAAAAGAGTCCGGATAGCGGACACCCCTCACACCGGGGCCCCGGTTTGCAAAAATCCTTGCCCAGCCTTACAAGGAGTGCATGATATTCGTTGAATAGCTGCACATCACAGGAAAGGGCGGTATGAAAAAGTTCCTGAAATCTCTCATAGGACTCTGAGCCGTCCATAATGCCATGCCTTGAAAGCACCCTCTTTGTATAGGCATCTATAACGAAACCCGGTCTTTCAAGGGCGTAGAGGAGCATGGAATCAGCGGTCTCGGACCCGATGCCGTTGACACTCAGCAGCTCCCGCCTCAGGGTTTCGGTATCAACCTTCCTCATCTTCGAAACCCTTCCCGAGTAGCGATTGATAAAGAACTCAATAAAGGCCTTCAGTCTTTTGGCCTTAACATTAAAATACCCCGCAGGCCGGATCAGCCCGGCAAGCCTCTCATGGCTCATCTCATGGATGGCCGCAGGTGTCAGGGCTTTTGCCTGCTTCAGGTTCTCTATTGCGCGCTCCACATTTCCCCAGTTTGTATTTTGGGTAAGTATCGCCCCTACCATTACCTCAAATGGGCCGTCACCCGGCCACCAGTGCTGGCGGCCAAAGGCTGAGAAGAGTCTTGAATAGATATCCATCAACCGGTTGTCCATGGGGGGGATATCAGCAGGCGGAAATCTCCTGCATTAACCCGTCAACTATCCTGAAATACTCTTTTTCACAATTCTCCTCTATCTTCTTCATCCTCTGAAAGGGCCTGTTAAAATCCTCTCCTCCTGCTGTAAAGATACCGTGACCATACACAATGGCAGCGTCTGATTCCATAAAAGCCTTTGGAACGGTCCTGACCATACCTGTAGGGCCGGTCCCGACTTCACCCGGCACAACCGGCACTCCGCAGACATACCGTTTTTCAGGACATGTCAAAGGGCACTCCTTAAGACAGTGCATGGACATGATTACAGAGAATTTCGGGTGACCATGCAGTATGAAGCGGAAAGGGGTTGAGCGGTAAATAGCCCTGTGAGTTGCAAACTCGGATGATGAGGTTATTCCGACGGATGAGGAGCCGTCAACAGGTACGGCATCGATACAGCCCTCAAGCTCATCAAGGGAGGCAGCTGTTTCACTGATATATATTTTGCTGTCAAAATAACAGGATATATTTCCGAAGAATGAATCCACCAGCTTTTCCGTCACAAGCCTTCTGCCTGCCTCCACCGTCATTGAATATACCATGGCTTCGTCTTCCGGCGGTCCTTTGAGCAATGGTTGAAGACCTTCTGTATCTTCAATACCTGCCTGCTGTGGATACAAAAAGGCCTTTATCCTGTCAAACCCTTCGATTCTTTCCCTGTCCGCTTTCAGATTATTCTTTTTGCAGGTTTCAAGATACATCAGATGGTCATGGAAGTATTTAACAAAGGTGGAGAAGCAGGCCGAGCTGTAAGAGATAAATG
>QIJG01000240.1 GCA_003232715.1 Nitrospirota bacterium | reverse complement strand
CATCCTTGCCGGTACTCCATTCAGAAGGATTGTCTCAAAATTCATCTGTTTCTCACCTGTTTGAAATGGCAGATCTGAATCTCCAAGGGACTCTGATTTTTCCGTAGTGGTTCCATCAAAACGTCTGATTTGGAAAAAAAGCCCGGCCTTCGGTGAATTGTATTCCCACATCATCTCATCGGAAAAGTTAAAATCCGTTTTATAGTCACTATCATTGATAAGCGTAGCCAGCACCTTGGCCCTTGACAGAAGGCTTGAGTCGATGGAATCATAAACAATCTCGCTGAGGCCGAAATAAAGGAAGACCCCCAGGGTGGATAGAGTCATAAACAGGACACCCATATAAAAAGCAATAATCCTTGTCTTTATGGAAGAAAGCATTTTATTCCTTTATCATGTATCCGGCCCCCCGGATGGTATGGATGAGCTTTATGTTAAACCCCCTGTCTATCTTGTTCCTGATGCGGTTGATGAAGACATCTATGACATTGCTGTCAAGATCAAAGTCATGGTCATATAGATGTTCTGACAGTAACGTCCTGCTCAGCACTTTATTCCGGTTTACTGCCATGTACTCAAGGAGGGAATATTCCCTTGCTGAAAGCAAAACATCTTTTCCTCCCCTTCTTACTTCGTGAGTGGCGATGTTAACGGTAAGGTCTCCTATCTCAACGACAGAGGCATTGACCTCGGAACCCCGCCTTATTAAGGCCCGCAAGCGGGCAAGGAGTTCTTCGAAGTGAAATGGTTTTGTGAGGTAATCGTCGGCACCGCTGTCCAATCCTGAGACCTTATCCATTACTGTATCCTTTGCTGTTAGCATAAGAACGGGGGTCTTCACGCCTGCCTTTCGGATCTTCTTTAATATAGTCATCCCGTCTATCACGGGCAACATGATATCCAGGACTATCACATCTGAGGGCTCATTCTCCGCCGTAAAGAGTCCATCTTCACCATCGTATGCAACATCCACTGCATAGCCCTCTTCCTCCAGTCCCTTTTTGATAATGTCAACAAGGGACTTTTCGTCTTCAACGATTAATACACGCATGGTTTATTTTACACTGTTCCTTCTCTTAAATTGATCACCCCTTATAACTGTAATGGGATAAGAGCAGATAAATAGACGGCAGGACAAAAAAGATCAGCGGAACAAGTATTGAGAAACCGCTTATAATGGCAACGGCAAGCGGTTTTAGCATGGCAGAACCCTGACCTATTCCAAGGGCCAAAGGTAAAAGGGCACAGACTGCTGCGATTGTTGTCATTATAATCGGTTTGAGCCGTACCGTACCTGCCTTGATCAGCGCCGATTTTTCTTCTTCAACCTCACCGAGGATCTGCTTAAAATAGGCCATATAGATTATGGCCGTCTCAGCCACAATCCCGACAAACATGACCAGCCCCATCAGGGAAGAAATGTTAAGAGGTGTATTGGTTAGCCAGAGCCCTATAAACACACCATTCAGCGAGAGCAGGTCCACAAAGATTATGGCAAGAGGGATAGTATAGTTTTCATAAAGAAACAACAGGACCAGGGCTACAAGCACAATCGCAGCTATCAGAACCAATGCCATATCCCTGAAGGATTTCTGCTGTTCTCTGTATAATCCTCCATAAGAGAACGTCACCCCCGGTGGGAGAGAGAGCCTGGCGGCCATCAGCTTCTTTACATCTTTCATGGTGGACCCCATATCTCTTCCCGATATTCTGGCCGTTACTGCGACCATTTGTTTGAGGTTTTCCCGTGTTATTTCGGGCTGACCCGTCACTCTGGTAAAGGAAGCAATACGGGACAGTGGTATCTGATGCCCCTCAGGAGTCGAAATACTCAGGCTTCCGAGTTTCCGGAGATTATCCCTGACGGATTCAGGTGTCCGGACACGGACATCCACCATCTTGAGATTCCTTTCCACCTGCGTAGCCACCGTACCTTTGAATGCAGTGGTTATAATCTTCGTAACCGCCTCGGGATCAAGGCCATGGAGGGATGCCTGCAACCGGTTAACCCGGATATCCACTGAATCACCCGCGATAGTAATACCGTCAAATATATCCACTACCCCGCGGACATTTGAAAGAAGTCCGGCAGCCTTTTTTGCGAGTCTGCGGATTACCCTGCCGTTATCCCCGTAGATCTTAATCTCTATCGGCTGAGGAACGGCAGTCAGGTCTCCTATAAGGTCTTCCATCAACTGGGCGAAGGCTACTTCTACGCCGGGCACATTCTGCTTAATTCTGGACCGGATATCATCCGTTATCCGGTCTATAGACCGCCTTGGTTGAGGCTTTAGATGGACGAGAAAATCTCCCGAGTTTGCCTCTGTTATGCCGCCGCCGAGTTGAAGCCCCGTCCGCCTGGAGTAGCTGTCTACCTCGGGGGTAGAAGTCAATATACCTTCTATCTGTTTCAGTAGACGATCCGTCTCCGTTAGTGAGGTGCCGGGTTCTGTCCGGTAGTCGAGTATAAATGCCCCCTCGTCCATCCTGGGCAGGAAACCTGTGCCGATATTCCTGTAAGTCAGATAACCTGCTGCAATCAGCATAAGCGCTGCTGCAGATATCCATAATGGACGGCGAAGCACCTTTGCCGTTGTCCATGAGTAAAATGCCAGTACCTTTCTGAATATCGGACCGTAAGCACCTTCCCGGAAATCAGAGGGATAGCTATAAGGGCTATAAGAAATGAGATAAAGAGTGCTGAGGCCATTGTTACGGAAAGGGCCTTGAAAAAGCCTCCTGTTATTCCGTTGAGAAATGCCAGCGGTGCAAATACGATAATCGTTGTAGCGCTTGAGCCGGCAAGCGGGTGCATCATCTCCCTGGTAGCGGCAATAACGGCCCTATGGTGGGACATGGTTTTTTCCTTAAGCCATCTTGTGATGTTTTCAACCATTACTATGGCATCATCAATTATAAGGCCCACTGCAGCGGCGAGACCTCCGAGAGTCATAATATTAAAGCTCAGATGGAACACATAGAGCATCAAAATGGTCGCTGATATCACAGAGGGAACCGCTATCGCAACTATAAGGCTCATCTTGAAGTTTCTCAGAAAGAGCATTAAAACTATAAAGGATAGACCAATACCTATGAGGATGGCATCCCGCACACTGGCAATAGAAGAAACTATCAACTCCGACTGGTCATAGAATTTGGAGAGTTTCATCGAGGCCGGGATATGGGCCTTGAATCTATTTAGCGCCGCCTTTATCTCTTTATCTATGCGGACGGTATTGCCGCCCGGCTGCTGATAAACATTTATTAGAACGGCATCGTGTCCATTAGCTGTCACCCTGGTCCATTCCGG